>NZ_BMQM01000011.1 GCF_014648115.1 Deinococcus seoulensis | reverse complement strand
CTCAAAACATCTTTGGGTGGTTCCGGCACGCCCATCCATCGGCATTCTTATGACAAATGCTCTAAAGCCGTTCAATCCGAGCGGAGCGAGTAGGAGAGAAACGGGTTCCGGACGTGGAGTTAACAGATCGGTGGTGTTCCGATCTGTTAACGAAATAAACGGAATCCGTATGAGATGCCTACATGGAGCGGGGCCGCACCTCCAGGGATGGTTCCCTGCGCAGGCGCGGCCCCGCTCCGGACTGACACGCGGCACTCTGCGAGCGCCGTTCAGGCCGGGTGGTTCAGAAGCTGCTGGTGTACAGCAGTCGGTTGGGGCTGCCGGTCCCGGCGGACGTGACCTTGTTCGCGGTGGTGGCGTTCAGCAGGAGGCTGCGGACGGTGGCGCTGCTGGCGGTGGGGTTGGCCTGCAGGATCAGGGCGACGGCGCCCGCCACGTGTGGGGAGGCCATGGAGGTGCCGCTGATGGTGTTGGTGGCGGTGGTGCTGCCGATCCAGGTGCTGGTGATGGAGTTGCCGGGCGCGAAGATGTCCACGCAACTGCCGTAGTTGCTGAAGCTGGCGCGGGCGTCGGTGCTGGTGGTCGCGCCGACGGCGATGGCGCCGCTGGCACGGGCGGGACTGTAGTAGCAGGAGTCGTCGCCGCTGTTCCCGGCGGCCACGACGACCATGACGTTGCTGCTGTTGGCGCGGTTCACGGCGGCGTCCAGGGCGTCGCTGACCGAGCGGCTTTGCGGGCCGAGGCTCATGTTCACGACCTTGCGGGCCGAGACGTTGTGCGCCACGACGGCGTCCAGTGCGGAGATGATGCCGCTGTTCGCGCCGGTGCCGTCGCAGCCCAGGACTTTCACGGCCCACAGTTGCGTGCTCTTGGCGACGCCCCAGGTGCTGCTGCCGACCGTCCCGGCGACGTGCGTGCCGTGCCCCTGGCAGTCGCTGTTCACGCCGTCACCTGTGAAGTTCCCGCCCCAGATGGCGCGCCCGCCGAAGTTGGTGTGCGCCGTGTTGATGCCGGTGTCCAGGACGTACGAGTTCACGCCGCTGCCGGTGCGGGTGTACACGTACGAGCCGCTCAGGGGCAGGTTGCGCTGGTCAATGCGGTCCAGGCCCCAGGTGGCGCCGCTCTGGGTGGCGGTGCTGACCATGACCTGGTCCTGCTCGATGTAGTCCACGCGCGGGTCGGCCTGCAGTGTGGCGAGGTTCTGGGCGCTGAGTTTCCCGGAGAAGCCGCTGAGGGCGCTGGTGTACACGTGGTTGATGTCGGCGCCCTGCGGGTCGAGGTTCAGGCTGCTGATCAGGCTGGTGACGGCCTGGGCGTTCAGGTGGTCGTTCAGGGGACCGCCGACGCTCTGCACGGTGACCGGCACCTGCACGCTGCCGTCCTTGAGGACCACGATGTACTGCCCGGCGATGGCGTTCGCGTTCTGGCTGCCACGGACGCTGCTCAGGGCGCCGCCGCTGCCGTCGGTGTGGGTGGCGGTGGGCGTGGTGCCGCAGGCGGCGAGGGCGAGGGTCAGGGCAAGGGCGGCGGGCATCAGTCGTGCGTTCATGGCGGTCCTCCTGGGGGTTCCGTGGGCAATGGGGCAGGGTCGGGCAGGGCACAGGAACGCCGTGTGGGTGGGCGTGGTGGCTGCTCGGTTGCGGTGTTGTCAGGAACTGCCGATGAGCATAGTGGTTGCCCTGCACGCTGACCAGTGGGGGGCCTGATCGGGGGGGGGAGGGGAGGGGGAACGCCGTATTTGTTTTTCCGGGAAACACAATCCAGGACACACTTTTCGCCGTCCTGTATATCAGGACATTGCGATTGAAAGTTGCCTGACCGCCGGAATGGTTCGTGCTACAGACCGTTTCCGGCCCGAATGGTGCGCTCCAATCCGGCCCGCTGGGTGTGAACAGGTCGGCATTCCAGCCCGCCCTGTCATGGCAGGGCACGCAGAACGCGCCACCACCCCGGTCAGGGCAGCGGCGCACTCATGCGGCCTCCGATTGCATGGCCGATGCGAGTGGGAGAGAAACGCCCCTCCGGACGTGGAGTTGGCAGGGGCGGTGCTGTTCCGATCTGTTAACGAAACAAACGGCAGTCCGTATCAGCCCGGCAGGTGCCGCAGCGTCCGCTCACGCAGTTCGTTCAGGATGCCCTGCACCTCGGCGTCACTGGGAGCCTCCACGTACAGGCGCACGACCGGCTCGGTCCCGGACGCCCGGACCATCCCGTACCCGCCCGCGAACACCAGTTTCACGCCGTCCAGCGTGACGACCTCCTGCACGGCGTGACCGCCCAGCGACCCCAGGCCCGCCACGTCGTCCATCAGGGCCGCCCGGTCGATGGGACGCGGCAGGTGCAGGTCCACCCGGTCGTAGTGGTGCCGGAAATCCACCAGCGCCTCGATCTGCGCGAACTGCTCGTCCAGGCCCAGGCCGGTCGCTGCCACCGCCTCCTGAAGCAGCAGGCCGTTCAGCAGCCCGTCACGCTCGGGCACGTGCCCCTGCACGCCGATCCCGCCGGATTCCTCACCGCCGATCAGTACGGTGTCCTCCGGGTGGGCCTCGCCATGCAGGAACGCCTCGGTGATGTACTTGAACCCCACCGGCGTCTGCATGACCCGCAGCCCGTGATGCTGCGCGAGCCGCTCGATGATGCCGCTCGTGGAGACCGTCCGCACCACGATCCCCCTTTTGCCCTGCGAGGCGAGGTGATGCAGCAGCACCGCGAAGATCTGGTGACTGTTGAAGAACCGCCCGCCCGACAGCACCGCCCCGATCCGATCGGCGTCGCCGTCCGTGACCATCGCGAACGCCGGGCCGCTCACGTCCCGCATGGCCTGCATGGTGGCCTTCAGGTTCTGCGTGATCGGCTCCGGGTTCACGCCCCCGAACAGCGGGTCCGGCGCGGCCCGCAGCCCGTGGAACGGCACGCCCAGGTACTCGCGCGTGAACGCCTCGATCCAGCCTCCGGCAGCGCCGTGCATGGCGTCGTGGTACACCGGCAGGCCCGCCCGGCGGATCGCTTCCGTATCCACCAGCCGCGCCAGCGCACCCAGGTATTCGCTACGCACGTCCGCCTCGTTCAGCCCTCCGGCGGCGCGGGGCGTGGCCGGGCCGTCCAGCCGCGCCTCGACCTCGGCGACCAGCGCGGGCGTGGCGCTCCCCCCGTACGAACCCTTGAGTTTGTACCCCTGGTACTGACCGGGGTTATGGCTGGCGGTGATCATCACGCCGCCCGCGTGCCCCCCGGCCCGCACCGCGTACGACAGCGCCGGGGTGGGCGTGGCGCCCTTCAGGACCGTCACGTCCAGCCCCGCCGCCTGCAAGGTCTCACCGGCCGAACGGGCGAACGCGCCGCCCAGGAAGCGCGTGTCGTGCGCCACGACTGCCGAGCGGCCCCCGGCGTCCAGCAGCGCCTGCGCGTGCGCGCGGGCCACCCGGCCCACGTTGGCGAAGGTGAACTCGTCGGCGATCACGCCGCGCCAGCCGTCCGTGCCGAAAGAAAGCTTCATCCGGCATAGCCTACCCTGACAGGCGGCCTCCCGCGTTCATTTTCCGCGCTGTGGCACTCCCCCCGCGGGTGGAAGCGTTCCGTCAGACCGCCGGGGATAAGATGCGGGCATGACCTTCTACCCGGTGATCCTGGCAGGTGGGAGCGGTGAGCGCTTCTGGCCGCTGTCGCGCAAGAGCAAACCCAAGCAGTTCCTGACGCTGGAATCCAGTGGCCGCAGCCTGCTTCAGACGACCGCCGAGCGCCTCACGGCCGGACTGCCCGGCGGCCTTGAACGCCTGATGGTCGTCACCGCCAACGAGCACCGCTCGCACGTGCTCGAGCACCTGCCCGAGTTGCCGCTGGAGAACCTGCTGGTCGAACCCGTGCCGCGCGACACGGCCGCCGCGATCCTGTACGGCGCGCTCACCGTGCACCGCGACGACCCGGACGCGGTGATGGGCGTCTTCCCCGCCGATCACCGCATCGACGACCCGGCCGCCTTCGCCGCCACCCTGGAACGCGCCGTCGCGTACGCGCAGGCGCACGACGTGCTCGTCACGCTCGGCATGCAACCCCAGTACCCCGCCACCGGCTACGGCTACATCGAGAAGGGCGAACAGGACGCGCAGACCGGCGTGTACCGCGTGCAGCGCTTCGCCGAGAAACCCGACGCCGACACCGCGCAGGCCTTCCTGGACACCGGCAACTACCTGTGGAACTCCGGGATGTTCATCTGGAAGGTCAGCACCATCCTCGCCGCCTTCGAAACCCTCGTCCCGGACCTGTACGGCCCCATGGCCGACGCCGCGAAGGTACGCGGCGGGCTGCGGCAGGTGTACCCGGACCTGCCCAAGATCAGCGTGGACTACGCCATCCTGGAACGCGCGCAGAACGTCGCCGTCATCCCCGCCAGTTTCGGCTGGGACGACTTGGGCGACTGGAACGCCCTGGAACGCCTGCTCAAGGGTGACGGCTCGAACGTCGCCGTGGGCCGCCACGTCAGCCTCGACACCGGCGGCGCGATCATGTACACCACGGGCGGCGACGACCTGATCGCCACCATCGGCCTCGAGGACGTGGTCGTGGTCCGCGCCGGGGACGTGACCCTGGTCGTCCGCAAGGACCGCACGCAGGACATCAAGAAGGTCGTGCAGCAACTCAAGGCCAACCCGGATCTCGCCCGCTTCGCCTGAAGCAGGCCGCGCCTGCACTGAACAGCTGCACGGAAGACCCGGCGCGGCCCAGAGGTTCTCTCTGGCCGCGCCGGGTCTCGTTCCGCGTGGGTATACGGATTCCGTCTGTTTCGTTAACAGATCGGTGATATTCCGATCTGTCCACTCCACGTCCGGAGGGGCGCCCTGCTGCCACTCGCATCCGCTCGGATTGAACAGCGTTGCAGGCCATTCAACCCGAGTCCGTATTACTTGGGCGCGTTCAGGATGACGATCCGGCCCTCGGGCTGGGCGTCCACGACCGGGTTGGCTTTCAGGTAGTTCACGAGAATGTCGATGTCCAGCGTGCCGGTGTCGAGGCGCGGGGCACCCTTGAACATCGTGAAGCCGTCGCCGCCGCCCGCCGTGAAGTTGTTCATGGCGACCCGGTACACCTGCGTGTCGTTCAGGGGCTGCCCGTTCAGGGTCACGCTGGTCACGCGGCTCCCGGCGGGCTGGGCGAGGTCGAAGGTGTAACTGACGCCGCGTGAGACGTGCAGGAACTGGCCCTTGTTCTCACTCCAGGTGGCGACGCCGTGGTCCAGCGCCGCGCGGATCTGCGCGCCGGTCAGGTCCAGGACGCTCAGGGTGTTCCCGAAGGGCTGCACGGTGATGGCTTCCTCGAAGGTGATGGGACCGGCGTCGATGCTGGAGCGCACGCCGCCACCGTTCTGGAAGGCCATGACCGCCCCGGCCTTCTGCGCGGCTTCCAGGCTGGCGTCGGCCAGGACGTTCGCCATGCCGCTCTCGCGCTGGCGGACGATCTCGCGGCTGCCGTTCAGGCCGCGCGTGGTCTGCCCGACCACCTGGCGGCGCAGGTTCGCGATGGGCACGCTGAGCGTCTCGATCATGCGGCGCGCGGTGTCGTCTTCCTTGATGTCGGCCGTGACGGGCACCGGGTTGCCTTCCCAGGCGGTGACGGCGCCGCCGTCGAAGGTGACCTTGATGCGGCCCAGCACCTTGCCCCACTCCCACGCGGCGACCAGCAGGGTCCGGTTCCCGTCGGGGTTGGCGATCACGGTGGGGTAGGGGCCCTCGCTGGCGGGGAAGTCCTTGTTGTCGAAGGTGCCAAGCAGGGTGTGGCTGTGCCCGCCGACGATCACGTCGATGCCGGGCACGGTCCGGGCGACCTGCTGTTCGAGGGTGTACCCCAGGTGCGAGACCAGGAAGATCTTGTCGATGCCCTGGCCCTTGAGGGCGTCCACGCTGCCCTGGAGGCTCTGCATGAGTTCCAGCATCTTCACGTTCGGGCCGGGGCTGCTGATCAGGGGCAGGTCCGGCGTGACCGCGCCGATCACGCCGACCTTCTCGCCGCCGACCGTCAGGACCGCGTAGGGTTTCACGAGGTCTTTCAGGAGCGGTTCGCTGCTCAGGTCGAGGTTGGCGGCCAGCAGCGGGAACTGCGCTTTCTGCGCGAAACGGGCCAGCGCCTCGGGGCCGTTGTCGAACTCGTGGTTGCCGACCGCCATCGCCTGGTAGCCCATCAGGTTCATGAACAGCACGTCCGCCAGACCCTGGTACACGTTGTAGAACAGCGTGCCCTGGAAGGTGTCGCCGCCGCTGAGGACCAGCGGGTTGGGGTCCTGCGCGCTGAACTGGCGGATCAGGGTCGCCTGACGGGAGTACCCGCCGTACGTGTTCGCGCCGACCTTGACCGGGTCGAGGTGCCCGTGCAGGTCATCGGAGTGCAGGACCGTGATGGTCACGGGCGCGGCGGTGGCGGACCCCAGCAGGGCGGCCGTCAGCAGGAACAGAGGAATTCTTTTCATGATCCGCCCAGCTTAGCGGCTGAGCGGCGCGCGTGCCTGAGGGAGTGCGCGGCTGTTACCGGCTGGCGGACGGTTCGGTCTCGCGGACGTGTTCGAGGGCCACGCCGATCAGGCCCGCGACGTGCGCGTCCAGCAGGCGGTAGTACGCCACGCGGCCCTGCTTGCGGAAGGTCACGACCCGCTGCTCGCGCATCAGGCGCAACTGGTGACTGACGGCACTCTCGCTCAGGCCGATCACGGCGGCCAGGTCGCACACGCACAGTTCGCCGCCCTGCAGGGCGCTCAGGAGTTTCAGGCGGGTGGGGTCGGCAATGACCTTCAGCAGGGCGCTGGCGGCCTCGATGTCGGCCGGGCCGGGCTGCCGCGCGCGGGCCTGCGCGACCGCCTGCGGGTGCAGGCAACTGACCTCGCACACGGCCGCCTGATCGGGGTGCTCCGCCTGATCGGGGTGCGGGGCAGGGGTGGTCACGCGGGCTCCGGGCGCACGGTGGGCGCGGGCGTGCCCGGCACGGCGCGGGGTTTCCAGCGCAGCAGGCGCAGGGCGTTCGCGGTGACGAGGGCGGTCGCGCCGGTGTCGGCCAGGATCGCCATCCACAGGTTGGTGTAGCCCAGCAGCGTGGTGATCAGGAACACGGCCTTCAGGCCCAGCGCGAAGGCGATGTTCACGCGAATGTTGCTCATGGTGGCGCGGCTCAGGGCGATCAGGTCGGCCACGCCACTGACCTGCTCGCGCAGCAGCGCCGCGTCGGCCGTTTCGAGGGCCACGTCGGTCCCGCCGCCCATGGCGACCCCCACATCCGCCTGTGCCAGGGCGGGCGCGTCGTTGATGCCGTCCCCGAGCATGACGACCGGCCCGCGCGCCTGCAACTCACGGATGATCCGCAGCTTGTCGCCGGGCAGCAGGTCCGCGTGGACTTCCAGCGCCTCGTGGTCTGCACCGCCGGGATGCAGGTCGCCTGCGATGGCGTGCGCGGTGCGGGCGTTGTCGCCGGTCAGCATCACGGTGCCGATGCCCAGGCGGCGCAGCGCGGCCAGGGTCGGCGCGGCGTCCGGGCGGGGTTCGTCACGCAGGCCGATCACGCCGCGCACCTCCGG
This sequence comes from Deinococcus seoulensis, assembly GCF_014648115.1. NCBI lineage: Bacteria > Thermotogati > Deinococcota > Deinococci > Deinococcales > Deinococcaceae > Deinococcus > Deinococcus seoulensis. The sequence goes on along the minus strand of NZ_BMQM01000011.1, from coordinate 117,007 downwards.
CCCGCGCGGCCCGCCCAGCAGGACGATCACGGCCGTGCGGCCCTGCCCTTCAAGCCGCGCCACCTGCGCCTGCACGTCCGGCGCGAGGGTGGTCAGGGTGGCCGCGTGCCGGGGCGAGCTGACCGTCACCTCCTGGCCTGCCCACGCACCGTTGTCACCCAGACCGTCGCCACCCAGGCCGTCACCACCCAGGCCCTCGCCGCTCAGGCGGGCCGTGACGGCCAGTCCGGGCAGGGCGCGCGCGTCGGTCGCGGGCGGGACGTTCAGGCCGCGCGCGGCGTCCAGGACCGCGCGGGCCAGCGGGTGACTGCTGCCCGCCTCGGCCGCCGCCGCCAGCCGCAGCAGGTCGTCGCGCGTGCCGGCCAGCGGGTGCAGGTCGGTCACGCGCGGGTGCCCGGCGGTCAGGGTGCCGGTCTTGTCGAACGCGACGGTCCGGGCGTTCCCGATGCTTTCCAGCGCCGCGCCGCCCTTGATCAGCAGGCCGCGCCGCGCCCCGGCACTGACGCCGCTGGTGATGGCCGCCGGGACACTCAGGACCAGCGCGCACGGGCAGCCGATCAGCAGCAGACTGATACCCCGGTACAGCCAGGTGTGCCAGTCGCCGCCCAGCAGCAGCGGTGGCGCGGCGGCCACCAGCGCCGAGACGAGCACCACGCCCGGCGTGTACGCGCGGCTGAACCGGTCGATGAAGCGGGCCGTGGGCGCGCGGCTGGCCGCAGCTTCCTCGACCATCGCAGTGATCCGCGCGATGGTGTTGTCGCTGGCCTCGCGGTCCACCCGCACGGTCAGCACGCCGTCCCCGTTGATGCTCCCGGCGAACACCGGGTCGCCCACGCCTTTCAGGGCGGGCACGCTCTCGCCGGTCACGGGACTGTCGTCCACGCCGGACGTGCCGCGCAGCACCGTGCCGTCCGCCGGGACGCGCGCGCCGGGATTCACCTGCACGGTCTGCCCGGCGCGCAGGGTGTCCGCCGCAACCTCCCGCGCCACGCCCGAAGCCCCGCCCGGACCTTCCGGGCCGTCTGGCAGCAGCAGCGCCGTTTTCGGCGTGAGGGCCGCGAGCGCCTGGATGCCCGCCCGCGCCCGCCCGGCCGCGATACCCTCGAGCAGTTCACCGACCGAGAAGAAGAACACCACGACCGCGCCCTCGGCCGCCTCCCCGATCAGGACCGCGCCGACCGCCGCGAGGCTGACCAGCAGGTTGATGCTGAACGGATCGCCCAGCCGCGCACTGGCGACCGCGCGGCCCGCGAGCGGCCAAACACCCAGCAGCGTCGCCGCCACGAACGCCGCCGTACTCAGGCCCGGCGCGGCGAAACCCAGCACCCACGCGGCCGCCAGCAGCGTGCCGGACACCACGACCAGACGGCCCTGCGGACTGCGGTACCACGGCTGACCCGGCCCGGCAGTGGGCGCCTGGGCGTGCGCGTGTTCAGGTGCGGCCGGTGCGGCGGGTTCGCCCTGCAGGGTGGGCACGTACCCCAGCGACCGCAGGTGCTGTTCCAGCGTGTGCCGGGGCGTGCGGGTCTCGTCGAGCTGCAACGTCAGGGTCTGCCGCGTGAAGCTGGTGCTGACCCCTCCCGCGCCGGGCAGGCCGCCCACCATGCGCTCGACCTTCGCCACGCAGTTCGCGCAGTCCATGCCCTGCACGAGGTAACTCAGGGGGGCGCCGGGGACCGCCGGGGCGTCCGGTGTGGGCGCGGCGGCACTGGAACGCGGAGTGGACGTCATGCCGCATGATACCTGAGCAACCGCTCAGATGTCACAGATGTCTGACACGAACTTCCGATTGAATGGCCTGCAAAGCCGCTGGGTCCGGGCGAATGCAACTCGCGGAGCTGCCGCGCCCACCTCGCCCTTTCCTGTGATTACTCGCACGCCACTGCGTGTGGCCGTCCCTGTACAGAAGATCGGACGCCTGTTCAGGGCGTCCGGTGCGGGTTGAACTTGAATTGCTGGGGTGTGCGGCGCGGTGTACTCGTTGCCTGCGTGCTCACTGGTGGCCTCACTGGCTGCGTTGCGCGTTGCTCTGGGTGGTCTGCGCGCGGTCCGGGAACAGGACGGGCAGCGAGGCGAGGGGGATCACGATGGCGGCCAGAGCGAAGATGAATTCCATGACGTCAGTGTGCCTCCGGGGCAGTGGGAGCTGATGACAGCGGTCTTGAAGTGGCGTAGAGCGGCGCTTCAGGGGGCGTACAACTGCCCTTAGGGTCAGGCAGAGCCTGTTCTCATACGGACTCCGATTGAATGGGCTGCAAAGACCGTTCAATCCGAGCGGAGCGAGTAGGAGAAAGGCGGGTTCCGGACGTGGAGTTGGCAACCCGGCGCCCTCCCGGGTTGTCAACGAAACAAACGGAATCCGTATCACACTCATTCCCGCCTGGAGGCGGACCCGAGGTCACCCGCTCGTTTGGTCCCGTCAGTCGGTATGGGTAGTGGTCAGGTTCCAGCGGTGGTCGGTGGGGTCTGCCCGGTGGCGGTTCAGGGCCGCCGGGACGGACTGGTCGGCCGCGCTGTCACGCGGGCCGCGCCAGATCAGGAACGCGCACAGCAGTCCCAGACCAACACCGATCAGCACCTGAACCGTCGTCACCCACAGCAGAATGTCTACGAACATGCCCCAGTGTGAAGAATTCGACATGACAGAGTTCTCACATTCCTGACCCTGCCGGTCAACTGTTCCCGTCCCCCGCCTGCCCTCGTTGCCGTCTACCCGTCCTGCGCGGCCAGCAGGGTGTTGCCCACGGCGCGGCGCAGGCCCTGAATGTCGAAGCCCGTGTGCCGGGTCGGGTGTACGCGGTTGGTCAGCAGCGTCCAGGCGAGGCCGCGCGCGGGGTCCACCCACAGGCCCGTGCCGGTAAAGCCGGTGTGCCCGAACGCGGCGGGACTGGCGAGGCTGCCGCCGCTCCAGCCGGGGCTGGCGGTCACGAAGGCCAGGGTGCGGTCCTCGACCTGCGGGCGCAGCGCCTCGGCCTGCGCGGCAGGGGAGAGCCAGCCGCCGCGCAGCAGCAGTTCCGCCTGCCGCAGCACGCCGCCCAGCGTGCCGAACAGACCGGCGTGCCCGGCGACGCCACCCATCGCGGCGGCGTTCTCGTCGTGCGTCTCGCCGCGCAGCAGCCGCTCGCGCCACAGGCAGTGTTCCGTGGCGACCGAGTGGGCCGGGTCGGGCGTGAAGGTCAGCCCGTCTTCGGGCGGCAGGTCCCGCAGCGGGTGTCCGTGCAGGCGTTCCAGCACGCGGCCCAGCAGCACGTACCCCAGGTCCGAGTACACGACCGGGCCAGCCTCACTGACCGGCCAGGGTTCATGCAGGAACCGGGCGCGGATGGTCCGCTCGTCGCCCCAGGTGAACAGTTTCGCCCAGGCGTGCAGGCCCGCGCTGTGCGTCAACAGGTGCCGCAGCGTGCGCCCACGCAGGCCGCTCTCGTTGCCCTGGCCGGGCATCCACGCGAGGTCCGGCAGGTGCGCGCCGAGCGGGTCGTCGAGGTCCAGCTGGCCGCGCTCGGCGGCGCGCAGGATCTCGCGGGCGGTCAGCAGCGGTTTGGTCAGGCTGGCCAGGTCCCACCAGAAGGCCGCGTCCAGCGGCGGCGCCTCTGCCGGGAGTGCCGGGGTGCGCTGCGGCGTGCCCAGCAGCAGGGTCGCCCGCTCACCGGCGGCGCTGACCACGCCCAGCGCGACGGCGCTCGGTCCGCCCGGCACCTGCGTGGCCCGTTCCAGCAGCGCCCGCGTGACCCCGGGAATGACTGGACCGGGCACGCGGCTCATACGGACTCCGATTGAATGGGCTGCAAAGCCCGTTCAATCCGAGCGGATGCGAGTGGGAGAAAAACGGATTCCGGACGTGGAGTTGACAGATCGGTGGTGTTCCGATCTGTTAACGAAATAAACGGAATCCGCATCAGGCCTCGCCCAGCGCGGCGCGGGCGTGCCCACCCGCCTCGTCCAGTCGGCGGGCGGCCTCGCGGACGTTCACGCCCAGGCGCAGCGCGACCACCGCGACCTTCACCTGCCCGTTCGCTTCGAGCAGCGCCGCGCGTGACTGCGATTCGCTGGCGTTCGCGGCGTGCATGACCAGCCGCAGCGCCCGGCCCTCGAGTTTGGTGTTGCTGGTGCGCACGTCCACCATCAGGTTCCCGTACACCTTGCCCAGCCGGACCATCAGGGCGCTGGACAGGGTGTTCAGCGCGATCTTCTGCGCCGTTCCGGCCTTCAGGCGGGTGCTGCCGCTGATGAGTTCCGGGCCGGTGTCCAGCAGCACGGCGCAGTCGGCGGCGTCCAGCAGCGGCGTGTCCGGGTTGTTCGACAGGCTGATGGTGAGCGCCCCGGCGGCCCGCGCGGCGCGCAGCGCGCCCAGCACGTACGGGGTGGTGCCGCTGGCGGCCACGCCGATCAGCACGTCGTCCGGCCCGACCCTGACGGCCTGCACGTCGTGCTCTCCGGCTTCGCGGTCGTCCTCGGCGCCCTCGACGGCGCGGCGGATGGCGCGTTCACCTCCGGCGATCAGCGGCACGGCCCGCTCCGGCGGCCATGAGAAGGTCGGCGTGAGTTCCGTGGCGTCCAGCACGCCCAGGCGGCCGCTGGTTCCGGCTCCGGCGTACACCAGCCGTCCGCCGCGTTCCAGGCGGGGCAGCGCGGCGGCGACCGCGCGGGCCAGGGCGGGCGCGGCGTCACGGGCGGCGTTCACGGCCTGCACTTGGTCGTCCACGAGCGCCTGCACCAGCGCGGCGGTACTCAGGCAGTCCAGGTCGGTGTGATCGGTGCGGAAGGCCTCGGTGCGGCGGGCTTCCGGGGGCAGCGGGGTCGGTCGGCGCGGCGGCAGGTCCGCGCCCGGCAGAAGCGCGGCCGGCAGAGTCGTGATGGGCAGGGTCGTGATGGGCTGCGGCGCGGTGGGTACCTGCGGCGCGGGCTGCTGCTCGGTGCCCTGCGGGTCGGAGGCGGGGTCCGGTGGGTGCGTCATGGGCGGTCTCCAGTGCGGGGGGCGGGATCGGTCGGTGACGGCGGCGCGGGCGTCCACCGGCCAGCCGTGACGGCGTGGCGGGCGCCGGTGGTGTGCGGCAGGGTGTTCGGCCAGCCCTGCGCGTGCGCGTACCCCAGGAACGCGAACGCGGCGGCCTCGCGGGTGGCGTCCGTGAATCCGGCGTCGGTCCAGCCGAGGTCAGCGAAGGTCCGCAGCGGCGCCGGCGTGGGCAGGGCTGCCAGCGCGGCGGCCAGGGCGCGCATCAGGGCCGGGTTGCGCGCCCCGCCGCCCGCCACGACCACCTCGTGCGGGGGGCTGTTCAGGAAACGCAGGGCCTGGGCGACACTCCGGGCGCTCAGGGCGGTGGCGGTCGCGGCCAGGTCGGCGGGGTTCAGGTGCGCGGGGGCGTCCAGCCGGGCCAGGGTCCAGACCTCGCGGCCGGTGGCCTTGGGGGGCCGCTGCGCGAGTTCCGGGTGCGACAGCCAGCGGTTCAGGGTGGGTTCGTGTACCTGCCCGGCGGCGGCCAGTGCGCCGCCCGCGTCGTGCGTCTGGCCGGTCATGGCGGCGATCTCGTCGAGCAGGCAGTTGGCGGGGCCGGTGTCGAAGGCCTGCACGCCCTGCGGGTTCAGGCCGTTCAGGGCGGTGACGTTCGCGATGCCGCCCAGGTTCAGCAGGGTGCGGTTCACGCCGGGTTGCGCCAGCAGCGCCCAGTCCGCGAACGGCACCAGTGGCGCGCCCACGCCCCCGGCGGCCATGTCGGCGGGCCGGAAGTCGGCCACGACCGGGCGTCCGGTGCGCGCGGCGATCACGGCCGCCTCGCCGAGTTGCAGGGTTGCGGGCCGTTTCCAGCCGCGCGCCGGGTCCGGGGTGGGGTGGTGCTGCACGGTCTGCCCGTGGCTGGCGATCAGGTCGGCGTGCGCGGCGTGCGGCGCGGCGGCCTGGGCCAGCGCCTCGCCCAGCGCCCAGTGCAGCTGGGTCAGTCCGGCCGCGCCGACTTCTCCGCGCATGGCGGCCAGCACGGCGCCGCGCAGGTCCGGCGGGTAGGGCGTGAAGGTGTGCGCGACCACCCGGCCACGCGGCGCACCGGGCACGCCGATCTGGCCGCTGATGGCGCCCAGGGTGGTGGAATCGGGGGGCGTGTGGGTCCCGCGCAGCTCGGGCCAGCCGGGCAGTTCCAGCAGCGCGGCGTCGATGCCGTCGGCGCTGGTGCCGCTCATCAGGCCCAGCACGCGCGGGGGGCGTGTCACCGCTGATCCCCGCGCAGTTCCATCACGAAGTCGTAGCGGTCGCCGCGGTAGTGGGCGCGGGCGTACTCGATGGGTTTGCCGTTTTCCAGCCACGAGACGCGGTCGGTGGCCAGCAGCGCTGCGCCGACCGTCACGCCCAGCAGTGGCGCGAGGTGCAGGTCGGCGTTCAGGGCGCGCAGGTGCCGGATGGCGCGCACCGGGCTCAGGCCGCGCCCCTGCAACAGGGCGTACAGGCTGGCGTCCTGCACGTCCTGATCGGTCAGCGGGCCGACCAGCGAGGCGGGCAGGGTGGAGTCCTCGATGGCCAGGGGTTCGCCGTCGGCGGTGCGCAGGCGGCGCAGGCGGTACACGTGCTCGCTGGGCGAGAGTGCGAGGCTCATGGCTTCGTGCGCGGTCGGTCGGGCCCGTTCGAAGCTCAGGACCCGCGCGCCGGGTGTCTGCCCGCGGGAGCGGACGTCCTCGGAGAACGAGGCCAGCAGGGACAGCGGGCGGCTGGGCAGGTCGCCGGGCTGGGCGGGCGGCGTGACGAAGGTGCCGCTGCCATGACGGCGGGCCAGCAGGCCCTGCTGTGACAGGAGCGCCAGGGCCTGCCGGACGGTCACGCGGGACACGCCGAGCGTGGCGGCCAGGTCGCGTTCGGCGGGCAGGGCGCTGCCACGGCGCAACTGACCGCTCTCGATGCGGCTGGCGAGGCCCTGTGCGACCTGCACGTAGACTGGCGTGGCGCTTCCGGCATCCAGCGGTATGGCCCAGGTGGAGGAGGTGTCAGACATCCTCCTGAGGATACCAACTTCAGACCACTTGGCAAGAGACTTGTCGGTGGACCCAAAGTGGTATTAGTCTAGGAATCGCATTGCACAACCCACCGCCCGCAGCAGACACTCCCCTGACACCCGTCACCCCCCGGAGGCCACCCATGCACAGACCCACCCCACTGGCGCTGATCACCCTCACCCTGATGACCGCCGCCCTGACCGGCACAGCCCACGCCGCCCCCAAGAAGATCAGCGGCTACGGCACCCTCGGCGTGACGAACGGCAAACCCGGCGGCACCTACACCCTCCCGCTCGGCGACAGCCCCCAGAGCCTGTTCTACTACGGCGTCATCGACAACAACCTCGGGCTGGTCTCGCAGCAACTGTTCGACGGCCTGCTGGAATTCAACCTCGCCACCTACAAACTCGAACCCGCCCTCGCCGAGAGCTACGCCGTCAGCAACGGCGGAAAAACCTACACCTTCAAACTCCGCCAGGGCGTCAAGTGGAGCGACGGGCAGACCTTCGACGCCGACGACGTGGTGTTCACGTACCGGAACATCATCATGAACCCCGAGGCCCGCGCCGGGGACGCCGCCAGCTTCAAACTCGACGGCAAGCAGATCGAGATCAGCCGCGTGAACCAGTACACCGTGAAATTCGACCTGCCGCGCCCCAGCCCCGCCTTCCTGCTGCAGATGCGCTCGTTCATCATGCCCAAGCACAAACTCCTGAAATTCTCGGAGGAAGGCGGCGCCAAACCCAGCGACATCAACGGCGCGTGGCCCACCAACGCCCCCGAGAGCGACGTGGTCGGCACCGGGCCGTTCAAACTGAGCAACTACACGGCCGGGCAGAAGGTCACGCTGGTCCGCAACCCCAACCACTGGAAGGTCGACGCGGCCGGCACCCGCCTCCCGTACCTCGACCGACTCGAATTCCTGATCATCCGTGACCCGCAGGCGCAGGTCGCGCAGTTCCTCGCCGGGAACCTCGACCAGCTGAACATCAGCGGCGCGCAGTTCCCCGACCTGAAGAGCAAGGAAGTCGCGGGCGCGCCCTTCAAGGTCATGCGCTCCACCGCCCTGTTCGGCAGTCCCCCCTTCGTCGCGTACAACTTCGACGCCAGGGACCCGGCGCTGGCCAAGGTGTTCAGCGACGTGCGTTTCCGCCGCGCCATGCAGGGCGCCCTGAACCGCGAACGCATCATCGACACCGTGTACAACGGACTGGCCAGCCTGCCCGGCCACGGCGTGGCGCCCATCAACAAGGAGTGGTACGCCAACACCAGACCCCAGCTGGGCAGCTTCAACGTGACGGCCGCCGGACAGGCGCTCGACGCCATGGGCCTGAAGAGCAAGAACAGCGCCGGCATCCGCCTGCTCCCGAACGGCAAACCCCTGGAATTCGACCTGACGTACGGCACCGACTCCAGCACCTACCCCGCCATGGCCACCATCATCCAGAGCGACTTCGCCAAGGTCGGCGTGAAAGTCAACCTGCGCGGCATCCTGAGCAGCAAACTGCTCTCCACCGGGCAGAGCGGCGACTGGGAAATGATCCTGCACGCCTTCGGGGACCAGCCCGACCCGGAACTCCGCAAACCCATCTGGCAGCCCGGCGGCGCCCTGTACTACTGGCACCGCAGCCTCCAGCCCGCCAGGGACGGCGACAAACCCAACCTCGCGAAGATGGCCGCCTGGGAAAAGGACATCTACGCCATATTCGACAAGGCCGCCACCACCACCAACGTCGGGGAACGTAAGGCGCTGTACACCCGCTGGCAACTGTTGTTCGCGCAGAACCTGCCCGTCACGCCCATCGCCAAACCCGAGAACATCGGCGCGGTCAGCAACAAGTACGGCAACTACGTGTACAACCTCGGCGTGATCCCCGGCTACAACCCCGTCACGCTGATCTACCAGAAGTAACCCCGACCGGCCGTACCCCCGACAGGCCGTACCCCTGACAGGCCGTACACCCGACAGGAAGGGACCGTGAGTGGAGCGCGCCGCCGCAGGTCGGGGGCCGCCCCACACACCCCTTCCACGCCTTCATTCCATCTTTCGGGAGTTCCACCCTTGATCCACCCAGCTCCAGTCCACCCGGCACCAGTCCACCCAGTTCCAGTCCACCCGGCCCTGCCCGGCCCGGCCCCGCGCCCTGCCCCCCGCTGCCCGGCCCGCCCATGCTGAGTTACACCATCCGGCGCATCCTGGGCATGATTCCCACGCTGCTGCTGATCAGCGTGGTGTGTTTCACCGTGATCAACCTGCAACCCGGTTCCTTCCTGGATCAGTACCTCGAAGACCCGCGCGTGACGAAAGAGACCGTGCAGAGCATCACGCGGCAACTGGGTCTGGATCAGCCGCTGTGGGTGCAGTACCTGACCTGGATGAAGGGAATCGTCACGCAGGGGGACTTCGGGTACTCGTTCGTCAACGGCCGCCCCGTCTCCAGCCTGATCTGGGAACGGCTGGGCTGGACGGTCTTCCTGGCCCTCCTGACCCTGCTGGTGTCCTGGGTGATCGCGGTGCCGCTGGGCATCTATACCGCCCTGAACCGCTACACGAAACGCAGCGCCGCCCTGAACTTCTTCGGGTACGTGAGCCTCGCCACGCCGGACTTCCTGGTGGCGCTGCTGCTGATCGCGCTGGTCCTGAAGTGGGGCGGGTCGAACGTGGGCGGCCTGTTCAGCCCGCAGTTCATCGACGCGCCCTGGAGCGCCGCGAAGGTGCTGGACCTGCTGAACCACCTGTGGATTCCCATGATCGCCATCGGCCTGGAGGGCGTGGCGGGCCTGATGCGGCAGATGCGGGCGTCCATGCTGGACGTGGTCGGGCAGGATTACGTGCGGACCGCGCGCGCCAAGGGCCTCGCGGAGCGGCGGGTGCTGTGGAAGCACGCGGTCCGTAACGCCGTGAACCCCCTGATCAGCCTCGCGGGCCTGAGCCTGCCCAGTCTGATCTCGGGCACGATCATCGCCAGCATCGTGCTGAACCTGCCGACCATCGGGCCGTTCCTGTACGACAGCCTGCTGAACAAGGACCAGTACGTCGCCATGACCCTGCTGCTGTTCAGTGCGCTGCTGCTGCTGATCGGGAACCTGCTGTCCGACCTGGCGCTGGCGTGGGCGGACCCGCGCGTGAGGTTCGAATGACGGCCGTCGCCGCGCCGCGCACGCCTGCCCGGCAGACGCCGCTGACCCTGGCGCTGCGCCGCTTCCGCCGGAACCGCGTGGGTGTGTTCAGCGCCTGGGTGCTGGCCGCCCTGTACGCCGTGGCCCTGCTGGCCGGGTTCCTCGCGCCGTACTCGATCACCGCGCAGCACGAGGAGTACTCCTTCCAGCGTCCCCAGCCCATTCACGTCGTGCATGACGGCAAACTGATGCGCCCCTTCGTGTACGGCTTCAGGAAGACGCGGGATCCGGTCACGTACCTCAGTACCTTCGCGCCCGACACCAGCCGCCCCCTGCCGATCCTGCTGTTCGTGCGGGGCGACGATCCGGCCGAATCCGCGTACAACTTCCTGGGTGTGTTCCGCAGCCAGTGGCACCTGTTCGGCGTGAAGGACGGCTATTACTTCCCACTCGGGACCGACAAGTTCGGCCGTGACCTGCTGTCGCGCATGCTGGTCGGCTCGCAGGTCAGCCTGACCGTCGGCGTGATCGGCATCCTGATCTCGTTCACCATCGGCATCGTGCTGGGCGGCGTCAGCGGGTACTTCGGCGGCTGGATCGACAACCTGATCCAGCGGCTCGTGGAGGTGCTGCTGTCCTTCCCGCGCCTCCCGATCCTGCTGGCGCTGTCCACCATCATTCCCGCCCGCTGGCCCAGCACCTGGGTGTACCTGGGGATCGTCGCCGTGCTGGCCCTGATCGGCTGGGCCGGACTGGCCCGCGTGATCCGCGGGCAGGTCATGAGTGCCCGCACCGTCGATTACGTGCAGGCCGCCCGCGCCATCGGCAGCAGCGACCTGCGCGTGATCCTGCGGCACATCATGCCGAACCTCAGTTCCTTCCTGATCGTCACCGCCACCCTGGCCCTGCCCGGCTACATCCTCGGCGAGAGCGCCCTGAGCTTCCTGGGCCTGGGCATCAAGGAACCCATGACCAGCTGGGGCCTGCTGCTCAAGGACGCGCAGAACTTCGAAACCCTGAACCTCTACCCCTGGCTGCTGCTGCCGGGCCTGCTGATCGTGATTTCCGTGCTGGCCTTCAACTTCCTGGGAGACGCCCTGCGGGACGCCGCCGACACCCAGAGCCGCTGAGCCCAGAGCTGCCCAGCAGGGCCGCATCTGAACGGCAGGCGTGCGGGAGGGTGGGGGAGTGGGCCGGCACACGTGGACGGCCCGCTCCCCCACCCTCCCGCTGTTCAGCCCTGGGTGGTGGCCCAGAGGGCGGCGGCGCTGAGGACGCCCAGGACGACGGCCGGGACGATGGGTTCCTTGCGGCGCACGTGAACGGCGGCGGCGCCGATCATGGTGAGGATCAGTCCGGCGGCGGCGACGGTGGACAGCCAGGGCAGGACGTTCAGGGCGCGCGGGAGGATCAGGCCCAGGGCGCCGAGTACCTCGAGCAGGCCGATGGTGCGGACGGTGCCCTGCGGGAAGTCGTTGACCCAGGGCATCTGTGGCGCGAGTTTCTCTTTGGGTTGCGTGAGTTTCATGCTGCCGGCGGCGAGGAAGGCGAGGGCGACGAGGCCGGTGATGATCCAGATGAAGATGTTCATGGGAGCTCCTTGGGAGTGGCGCAGGTGATCTCGTGTTGTGAACGAAACAGACGGAAGCCGTATCACTTGGCCTGAAAGTGGAGGTCTTCCTCCGCTTGAGTGAACAGTAGCATAAGTGGAGGATGTCGTCCACTTATTGGCCGGGCGCTATGCTGGGGGCGTGACCACCCCCGAGCCCACCCCCCTGCGCCGGGACGCCGAACGCAACCGCGCCCGCATCCTGAACGCCGCGCGCGAGGTCTTCACCGCCGACCCCGACGCCACCATGACCAGCGTCGCCCAGCACGCCGGGGTCGGCGTCGGCACCCTCTACCGCCGCTTCCCCACCCGCGAGGACCTCCTGACCGCCCTGTACCACGCCGACCACCGCGTCTACCAGGACATCCTCGACGAGGCCCTCGCGACTGCGGACCCCTGGACGGCCTTCTGTCAGTACCTGCAACGACTGTGCGAACACCAGGCCAGCGGCGGCATGCGCGGCGCACTGACCCTGACCCCCACCTTCAGCCGCCAGCTCGAAACGCAGCGCCAGCAACTCAGGAACGGCATGCAGACCCTGATCGAACGCGCCCAGCAGAGCGGCAGCCTGCGCCCCGACATCACCCCCGAGGACCTGCAACCCGTGATCATCGCCAGCGCCGCCGTCGTGACCGCCACCGCCCGCGTCAACCCACGCGCGTGGCGGCGCGCCCTGGCCCTGACCCTCGACGGCTTTCGCGCCGAGGGCGCCCACCCACTCCCGGAACCGCCCATGACCCAGCGCGAACTGTTCCGCGTGCAGCGCCGCCAGATGAACCCCGGCCCGCAGCCGTAACGCACCCGGCCGCCAACACACCCGGCCATCAACGCATCCGGCCACCCGGTCCGGCCTGTCACCCGGCCCGTGACGGAAGCTCCGGGCGGGTCCGGCGCGTATGGGTATCATGCGGACTCCGATTGAATGGCTTATAAAGCCGCTGGGTCCGAGCGGACTCGTCAAGCGGCACCGCAGAGCGAGCAGGTGCCGAAACGGCAGCCCGTATCAGCCCAAGCGGCTGTCCGGGTTCCGGGACGGCGTGCGGGTTTTTTCGCGCCGGGACAGGCCTCAACCTGCTAGCATGAACGCATGCTTCATTCAGGACTCACGTTTGTGAGTGCCGCTGCCCAGTCCGGCGACGGTCTGGGACTGGTCAACGCGGACGGCTCGCTGGGCGAGGTGAACGCCGCGCTGCGCCGACTGTGCGCGCATCTGCCCGGCGGGACGGCCCTGCGCCTGGCGGGTCTGCTGCACCCGGACGATCTTCAGACCCATCAGCGGGCCGTGTCGCAGGTGCTGACCGGGCAGCGTTCCAGCGTGACCTTCACGGCCCGTGTCCACCCGGACGTGCCGGGCGCGTGGGTGTCGGTCACGCTCTCGCATGTGCGTGCGTACCCGCAGGGTGACCCTGCAGCCCTGCTGATCGTCCGTGAAGCGCGCGAGCAGGCGCAGATTCAGGAGTTGCAGGACCAGCTGCGGGCCCTGAAGGCCGAGGCGGACCGCTGGCGCTTCGCCGTGAACGGCAGCCGTGACGGCGTGTGGGACTGGTACCCGCAGCAGCACAGCATCTTCGTTTCTTCCCGCTGGAAGGCGCTGCTGGGCTACCGCGACCACGAGTTCGACGCGACCGTGGAAGGCTGGCTGGACCTGATCCACCCGGACGACCGTCCCGGTCTGCTGCCCCGCTACCGGCAGCATGTGGCCCTGGAAACCGAGGCGTACGAGTTCGAGCACCGCATGCGCCACCGCAGCGGGCACTGGGTGTGGGTGCTGCTGCGCGGTCAGGTGTCCGCCTGGAACGAGGACGGCACGCCCGAACGCGTGACCGGCACGCTGCGCGACGTGACCACCCAGGTGACCGCGCAGCAGGACCTGCGCCGCACCCGCGACCACCTGCAGACGATCATGAACGCCGTACCCGGACTGATCGGGTACAAGGACCGCGACCTGCTGCACCAGTTCGGGAACGCCGCGTACCAGGACTGGTACGGGCACAGCCCCGAACGCATGCAGGGCCTGCACATCCGCGAGGTGATCGGCGAGGCCATGTACCGGCAGAACGAGGCGCACATGCGCGCCGCGCTCGACGGGCACGCGCAGCACTTCGAGCGGACCCTGACCGACCCGCACGGCCGCGAGCGTCACGCGCTGTTCTCGTACATTCCCGACGTGCAGGCCGACGGCGTTCACGGGTTCTTCGTGCTGGCCGTGGACATCACGGGGCGGCGCAACGCCGAACTGAACCTGCTGGAGGAACGCGAGTGGGCGCGCACCACCCTGAACTCCATCGGGGACGGCGTGATCACCACCGACCCGGCCGGGCAGGTGACGTTCATCAACCCGGTCGCGCAGGCCCTGACCGGCTGGTCCGGTGCCGCCGCGCACGGGCGGCACATCGGGCAGGTCATGCACCTGACCGACATGGTGACCGGCGACGCCATGCCCAACCCGCTGCTGCTGGCGCTGAAGGAACGCCGGGTGGTGGGGATGGCGCTCGACGCCACACTCGGCAGCCGCGACGGGCAGGTGCACGCCATCGCGGATTCGGCCGCGCCGATCGTGCGGCCCGACGGGACCGTGCTGGGCGGCGTGATCGTCTTCCATGACGTCACCCAGGCCCGCGCCATGGCGGCGCGCATGAGTCACCTCGCGCAGCACGACGCCCTGACTGACCTGCCCAACCGGGTGCTGCTGCACGACCGCATCCAGCAGGCGCTGGCCCGCTACCGCCGCAACGGCCGGCCGTTCGCGGTGGTGTTCATGGACCTCGATCACTTCAAGCACGTGAACGACTCGCTCGGGCATCACGTGGGCGACGAACTGCTGCGCGCCGTGGCCGCCCGCCTGACCGAACAGGTCCGCGAGACCGACACCGTCAGCCGTCAGGGCGGCGACGAGTTCGTGCTGCTGCTCACGGAACTCCGCACCGCCATGGACGTACGCGCCTTCACGGACCGCCTCGAGGCCAGTCTGGCCCGCCCGTACGAGGTGGCCGGGCAGACCCTGACCGTGTCGTTCAGCATCGGGATCGCCATGTGCCCCCACGACGGCGACGACGTGGACACCCTGCTGCGCCACGCGGACGCCGCCATGTACCAGGCCAAGGGCGCTGGCCGCAACCGCACGCATTTCTTCTCGCCGGACCTGCTGGCCAGCATCGAGTCCCGCCACCGACTGGTCGGGCAGTTGCGCGCCGCGCTGCGGGACGATGCGTTCACGCTGCACTACCAGCCGAAAGTGAACGCCGCGACCCGCGAACTGACGGGCGTGGAGGCCCTGCTGCGCTGGACGCTCCCGGACGGTCAGGCGGTGTCGCCCGCCGAGTTCATTCCGGTGGCCGAGGAGAGCGGCCTGATCGTCCCGCTCGGGGGGTGGGTGCTGCGCGAGGCGTGCGCGCAGGCCCGCGCGTGGCAACTCGCGCTGGGCCGCGCCGTGCCGGTCGCCGTGAACATCTCCGGGTTGCAGTTCACGCAGGCGGACTTCGTGGAGCAGGTCCGCGCGGCCCTGGAAGGCGCGCAGCTGGACCCGCACCTGCTGGAACTAGAGATCACTGAGAGCATGCTGGTCACGCAACCGCAGCAGGCCAGTGACCGCCTGCGTAGCCTGCGTGACCTGGGCGTCCGCCTGAGCATCGACGATTTCGGCACGGGCTTCTCCAGCCTCAGTTACCTGAAGCTCTTCCCGGTGGACATGCTCAAGATCGACCGGGCGTTCGTGCAGGACGTCACCACCGACCGCAACGACGTCGCCATCGTCGAGGCCGTCATCGGGATCGGGCAGGCCCTGAACCTGCAGGTGCTCGCCGAGGGCGTCGAGACGCCGCAGCAGGTGCAGACGCTGCTGAACCTGGGCTGCGCGGCCATGCAGGGCTACCACTTCGCGCGGCCCATGCCCGCCGCCCAGGCGCAGGCGTGGCTGACCGACTGGCCCGGAGCGAACGACAGCGGCCGCTGAAGCTGATACGGACTCCGATTGAACGGTCTTTGCAGCCCATTCAATCCGAGTCCGTGTCAGGAGGGGGGTGGGGCGTGCCGACGCGCGAGTTTCACCTCGTACATCCGGTGGTCACTCAGGTGCAGCAGTTCACCGGCCTTGTGCGCGTCGCGCGGGTACACGGCGGACCCGGAACTGGCGGTCGCGCCGGGGAAGCCCCGCCGGGCCACGGTGGCCTCGACGCGGGTCATGATCTCGCCCAGCATGGCCGGGCTCAGCGCGCCGCAGGCCAGTACCGCGAACTCGTCACCGCCGATCCGGTACGCGGGTCCCAGCGACTCGAACGATTCGTGCAGGGCCTGCGCGAAGCACTGCAGGTACGCGTCCCCGCGCGCGTGCCCGTGCCGGTCGTTGATGCCCTTGAGCCCGTCGAGATCCAGGGAGATCACCGTGAATTCCAGGTGCTCGCGGACGCTCTGATCCAGCCACTGCTCAAGCTTCAACTCGAAGGCCCGGCGGTTCCCGAGGCTGGTCAGACTGTCGGTCAGGGCCATGGTCTCCATGTGCGCGGCGAGCTGCACGGCCTCCTGGCGGGCCTGTTCCAGTTCGCGGGTCCGTTCGATCAGCAGTTGCTCGAACACATTCAGGACGTGATCGGCGTCCTCCTGCGTCAGGGCGATCAGGTCGTCGTCACTCAGCGTGTGGGCCGGGCGGGGTTCCAGCAGCAGTGGCAGGGCGATATCCACGATCAGCGGATCGAAGTGCGTGCCCCGCTGCCGCCGGATCTCCTCGGCGGCCTGCGCGGGCGTCCAGGCGGGCTTGTAGGGCCGCGTCTGCGTCAGCGCGTCGAACACGTCCGCGACCGCCACGATCCGCCCCGTGACGGGAATCTCGCTGCCGCGCAGCCCCGACGGGTACCCCGTGCCGTCCCAGCGCTCATGATGGGTGCGGGCGATCTCCTCGGCCATGCGCAGCAGTTCCGAACGGCCGCCGGACAGGATCCGCGCGCCGATCAGGGTGTGCGTCTGCATCTGCTGGTACTCGTCGGGTTCGAGGGTGCTGGTCTTGAGCAGGACGCTGTCGGGAATGCCGATCTTGCCCACGTCATGCAGGCGCGCGGCGATGCTCAGCACGCCCGCCTGCTCCGGCGGCCAGCCGAGCGCCAGGGCGATCAGGGCGGCCATCCGGCCGACGCGGCGGGTGTGGTCGCCGGTCGTGTCGTCGCGGTACTCGGCGGCCATCGCGAGCCGCGTGACGACCTCCTGCTGCGCCTGCGCGAGTTCCGCCGTGCGTTCACGGACCAGTTTCTCGGCCGTTTCACGCCCCTCGCGTTCAACCTCGGTCCGCACGCGGTACAGGTCGGTTTCGTAGCGGGCGCGCGTCACCTCGAACTGCACGCTGAGGTTCTGCGTGTGCCGGTCCCGCTCGGCGTTGAACAGTTCCCGCTCGATCCGCAGGGCCGCCTGACTGTGCGACAGGGCCAGTTCCAGTTCGCCGGTCGCGCGCAGCACGTCGGTCAGGCACTCGTGCGCCGTGCCTTCCTCCTTCAGGGACTGCACGTCCACCGCGTACCGCAGCGCGAGTTCCAGTTCCTCACGCGCCGCGCCCAGCTCACCCTGCCGGGCGTGCAGTTTCCCCAGTTGCAGCCGCGCCTCGAGTTCCGCCTGCCGCGACCCGCTCTGAACGGCCAGATTCAGGGCCTGCCGGATCACGCACGAGGCGCTGTCCAGCTCCCCGGTCTGCAGGTGCAGGGTGCCCAGGCCGTCCAGGGCGTGCATCTCGATCACCTGGAAACTGGCATTCCGGCTGAGTTCCAGTGCCAGTTGCAGCGAGGCGCGCGCCTCGTCGGTGCGGCCCAGTTCCAGCTGGAACATGCCCCGGTTCAGGCTGGCCATGGCCTGCATCCGCACGTCACGGGACTGCACGGCCGACTGGTACGCGGTGTCCATCACGCCGGTCGCGAGGTCGTTGTCGCCGTTGGCGCTGTGCACGTGCGCGAGGTTATGCAGGATCGGCGTTTCGAGTTTCAGGTTCACGGGCTGCGTCTGGTACAGCGCGTGCGCCCGCGTGAGGGTCGCGACGGCCTCCCCGTACTGCCCGAACCACATCTGGATGATGCCGAGGTTCGTCAGGCAGTGAATCTGCCCGGTCACGTCCCCTTCCTGTTCGCGCAGGTCCAGCGCCTCGTGCAGCAGGTTCAGCGCCCCTGTCACCTGCCCCTGCTGGTGCCGGACGACCGCGAGGTGATTGAGCGCCGCGGCCCGCAGACCCAGCGGCGCTCCCTGCCCGCTTGTCAGGCTCAGGGCCCCGGTCAGTTGCTCCTCGGCCTCCTGCAACTCCCCTGAGTCGAGCAGCAGTTTTCCCAGCGGCACGCGGGCCTCTGCTTCCAGGACCGGGTCGCGCAGGTCGCGGGTTTCGTCCGCGACGGCCCGCAGGGTCGCGGCCGCCTCCGGCAGGTGCGCGGCGGCGTGCTGCGCGCGGCCCAGCAGCAGCCGGGTGCGCAGCGCCGCCCAGTGGCTGCCGTCCTGCGCCCGGATGCCGTCCAGGCACGCCTGAGCGGCGACCACCGCCTGCGCCGGATCAGTCTCCAGCAGCGCCGTGATCGCCGCCCAGGTCGCATTCAGCGCCCCCTGACCCGTTTCGGGTGTCAGGGCAGAGGGCAGACTGGCCGCGTTCATGCCATCAGTCCAGCGTTTCTTTCAGGAAGGCGGGGAGGTCCAGGCGGCCCTTGTCGCCCAGCTTGTCCTTGTAGCTGGCGTTCAGGCCGTCCTTGTACACGTCCTGCGCCTTCTCGGTGATCTTCTTGGCGAGTTCGCTGGTCTTGGCACCCTCGGCGATGGCGAGGGCCAGGCTGCCCGTGACCATCGGGGCGGCCATGGACGTGCCGCTCCACGCGGCCATCTGACCGTCCGGGGCGGGCGCGTAGACGCTCTCGCCCGGCGCGACCATCTCGAGTTCACTGGCGTAGTTCGAGAAGCTGGACTTCACGTCGTTCAGGTCCACGCTGCCCACGCTGACCAGGCTGCTGTTCAGGCCCTTGCGGCGCGCGGCGGACGCGGGGTACGTGATGGGCGAGGTGTTCTCGTTCCCGGCCGAGGAGACCACCAGCACGCCGCTGGCCGCCGCGCGTTCCAGGGCGCGGTCCACGACCTTCGACGACTCGGTGCTGCCCAGGCTGAGGTTGATGACGTCCGCGCCGTGATCGATCGCCCAGTCGATGGCCTGCGCGACCATGACCACGTCGCCGGAACCGTCGGCGCCCAGCACCCGCAGCGGCATGATCTTCGCGGCCGGCGCGACCTGCAGCACGATCCCGGCGACGTTGGTGCCGTGCCCGTACGCGCCCTCGCCGAACACGCCTTCCTCCTGCGGAACCCCGTCGGTCGAGTAGAAGTCCTGCCAGGTGTTCGGGGCGCTCAGGGCGTCCTGGAAGGCCGGGTGTTGCAGGTCGATGCCGGAGTCGATCACGGCGACCGTCACGCCCGCACCCAGGCTGGGAGCGAGACGCTGGCCTTCTTCCAGGCCGATCTTCTGCCACAGGGCCGTGTTCTCGGGCAGCGCGGAGTACGTCCCGCCGGCCCACATGGAGATCTTGCCGCCCGCCCACATGGAGATCTTGCCCCCGGCCCACATGGAGATCTTGCCGCCCATGGTGGCGATCATGGTGCCGCTCCCACCGAAGGCGTTGCGGTTGTGTTCGACGTGCACGCTGCGCCCGCCGAGCGCACGCAGGCTCTGGGCGCCCAGCTGCCCGTTCACGGGGGCGTTCAGGCCGACGAGGGCGGTGCAGTCGCCCGGGGCGCAGTCGTTCCATTCCAGGACCGTGCCGCCCAGCGCGCGGGCGACGCTCTCGGGCGTGTCGCCCGCCTGAAGCGGCACGAGGGCCACCTGGCCGAAACGCTCCGCATTCACGGAGGCGGTGGGAACGGACTGGGTGCCGGTGCAGGCGGTCAGAAGGGTCAGGGTCAGCAGGCCGAGCAGGGAAACAGTACGGGTCACAGGGTCACTCCTTGAGCAGTCCGGACGGTCTCAGACTCTGCTCAGATTTTACGCATCAGTGTCTCACACGCTTCTGACAGGCATATGCCGAACTTTTCACACCCCCCCCATTTCCCCCCGTCGCCCCTCACGTGCGGGCCGGGCGTCCGGGCGCCGTCACCGGATCTTCACCCGGTAGCACACGGTGCCCTGCTCGCCCCCCGCGAGCGTGCCGATCACGACACTCAGGCGGCCCGGCGTGACACTCAGGCTGCCAGGGTCGGTGTCGGCAGCGCTCGTCAGGTTGTTGCTGTCCGTGCCGGGCGTGGCCGTCTGACCCGGCTGCGCCGCGACCCCCCGCACCCAGCGGACCCCCTGCCCCGGCAGGTACCCGTCCAGTTGCGGCGCCGTGAAGAACGGCACGGGATCGGTCATGACGACCTCACTGAGCGTCCCGACCCCCTGGTTGAGGTAATTGACGCAGTACTCGAGCACCTCGCCCACGCCGCCCGTACTGGCGTTCAGGCTGAACGCACCGCCCGCCGTGATGTTCCGCACGAGTTTACTGAGGTTCAGGCTGCCGCCCGTCCCGCCACTCTGCCCCACGATGGTCGTGTCGGTCAGCGTGGCCGTGCGGACCGTCCCGCCGACCGTCTGCCGCGCCCCCAGCGTCAGGACCTCCGTGACACCCTGCGCCAGTCCGGGCGGCACGAGCACCTGCACGAGCAGGTTCACGTCGGCCGGCGTGCCGTCCGGACGGGTGGGGAAACTGCCCGTGACGTTCAGCGTGCCCGTCGTCTGCCCGGCCGGAACGACCGCCTGATCGGCCGGGTCCACCTGCCCGTCGCCGTTCACGTCGTACCACAGCAGGTACGTCATGCGTGACCCGGCAGGCGGCGTCAGCGTGAACGTGACAGGTCCGGTCACGCCGGGCGTCAGGCGGTGCGGGTTGGTGACCGTGGCGGGACTCTGCGTGGTCCGCACGGCGCTGCTGACCAGCGCGAACGGCGCGACCGTCAGGTCGGCGGTGGCGCTGGCCGCGCCGTTCACGCCGGAATCCCGCACGCCGTCGTTGAAGGTCGCGGAGACCTGCGTGGGCTGAATCACGTTGGTGTACTTCCCGCTGGCCGTGGCCGCCCCCAGCGTGACCGGCAACGTGATGACGCAACTGCCCCCCGCTCCCAGCGTGCCGCCCGTCAACTTCAGCACCCCGCCCGCCACGCTGACCGACCCGCCACACGAGTTTCCGGTCACGGCGCCCAGCGTCAGGCCGGGCAGGCCGGTCGTTTCCGCGATCCGGTCCTCCAGCGTCAGGGTCGCGACCTTCGTGGGCGCCGAGTTCCCGTTCGTCAGGGTCACGCTCAGGACGGTCGTCTGACCGGGCAGCAGATTCGCCGGTGAGAACGTCTTACTGACCCGCACCGCGTCGTACAGCGTGGCTTTCGCCTCCTCCTGAATCACGTTCGCGCTGGTCACCACGGTACTGCCCAGAATGACGTTCTGGTACGTTCCGGGCACCGGGACCGTCACGTTCACCTGCAACACGCAGCCGCCCACCGGGATGTACGACCCGGCCTTGATCCGCAGTTCCGGCGGACTGTTACTCAACTGAATCTGCGCGTTCCCGCAGGTGCCGCTGGGGTTGGGGTTCGGCGCGAACGTCATCTGCGCCGGACTGCTGGGCAGGGGGTCCACGAGGTCCGTGTACAGCGCAATCGGGCCGCTGTTGTCGTTCCCAACCGTGATGGTCAGGCGGCTGATGCCCCCCGCACCCGTCAGGAACGGAGGATCGAACTCTTTTTTCAGGGTGGGCCGGGCGGGAACGACGTTACAGGACGCCAGGTCCGTGATGTTCTGCCCCTGATTGTAGATGCTGGTGGCCGCGCCGTCGGCGCCCATGCGGTACAGGTTGGTGCCGCTGGACAGGTAGAACGTCTCGGCGATGATCGTGGTGTTGCCCTGCACCCGGAACGGTTCGATGGCCATGCCGTTGAAGCCGCCGGTGGCGACGCCGCCCACCTTGATGGGCACGGGCGTCCCGGCGACCAGGGTGTCGCTGATGGGAATCAGGTGACTGCCGCTCGCGCCGCCGTTCAGGACACCCTCCACCAGGATGTACAGCTGGTTGTTCGCGCCGAGCACGATGTCACCGTTCGTGTTGGTGGCGGGTGTGAACCCGGACGGGAAGGTGATCTTCCTGGGTGCCTGCACCTGCGTGCCGGTGGCCGTGTTGAAGATCGACACCCACCCGAAACTGGAGTACACGTACATGTTCCCGGTTTCCTCGATGGCCGCGCCGATGATGAACCCGATGCCGGTTGCGTCTGTGTTGCTGCGCAGGTTGGTGTTCTGCGTGACTTTGGTCGTGACCCGGGTGGCCGGGTTGTAGCTCAGCAGCGTACCGGTGGTACGCTCCACGTAGTACAGCGCGCCGTTGACGGGGTTGATGGCGCTGGCGTTGTACTCGAGCGGCCCGGTCGTGCCCGTGACCTTGCTGTCGTCGATGGTGCCGTAATCGGAGACCGTTCCGGAGATGGTGTTCAGGAACTGGTGCTTGGAGGTCGCCCCGCTCGTGCCGGGCGCGGCCGTCGCGTAGATGGCCGTGCAGTAGCTCGCGGCGGCGGCGTGCCCGGTCACGGCGGTCAGCAGGGTCAGCAGGGCGCGCGTCAGGCGGCGCAGGGAGCGTGGGTGCTGCGGCATATCAGGGGGTGTCCTTCGCGGGGGTCTCGGGCGGGGTTGGAGCGGCGGTCTCGTCTGCCTTCCCGGCGCCGCTGAGCAGGCTGCGGATGCGTTCGTCGGCGCTGATGTCCAGCCGCAGGTACGCGCCCCGCTGCGTGGCCTGGGTGCTGATCGAATCGAATCCCGTGAAGTTGTACCCCAGGGTCAGCCACGTGCCGGGCAGGGCGCGCAGGCTGCCTTCGATCCCGGCGGCGGTGCGGGCCACGCCGGTCGCGGGTTGCAGTTGCGTGTGCAGCGCCGCGCCCACCGCGAAGCGCTCCCCGAGGTAGTAAGAGCCGCTCAGGCTGGGCTGCACGGTCAGGCTGCCGGGATCGCCGGGCACGGCGCGCACGGCCAGCCCGCCGCGCATGGCCCAGGTGGCGGCGTGGTACGCGAGTTCGCCGCTGCCGAGCAGGGTTCCGGCGCCGCTGGTGCTGAGGCTGCCGCGTTCGTAACTGGCGCTCAGCAGGCCCTGCCAGGCGTTCTTGCGCAGCGCGCCGCCCGCCGTGAACCGGTCCCCGCGCGACGGACCGAACTCGCTGAGGGCGTCCACGTTCAGCGTGGCGAAATCGTTGACGCTCAGGGACGCGCCGCCGCGCAGCACGGTGCGCAGTTGCCCGTTCTTGACCGAGAAGTCGCTGCTGCCGCTGGCGCTCAGGCGGGCGTCGCGGTAGCGCAGGGCGGCGTTCAGGTTGTACTCGCGCTGCGGATCCGGGCGGTTCTCGCCCGCGAGTTCCTGCGTGAGGCCCCCGCCGAACGAGGCGCTCAGGCGCTCGGTGACGGGCAGGGTGGTGTCCGCGCCGAAGCGGGCGCGGTTGCCGCCGCCGCCTGCCGTGGGCAGTTCGTACGCGGCGCGCAGGTTGGTGCCGCCCAGGCGGGATTCCAGGCCCAGGCTCAGCGCCTGACCGGGCGCGGCGCTCCCGCCGGGCCACGTGACGGTCCCGCCGAGGGTCGCGGCGACCTGCCGGGTCACCTGGTAGCGGGCGCTGAGGGTGGTCTGCGGGTTCACGTTCCCGGTCAGCGGCTGGGCGTGCGTGACGTCCAAGTCCACGGGCGCGGCGTGGTACCCGGCGCTGGCGGTCAGGCTGGTGCCCTCGGTCTGCCCGAACTGGCTTTTCACGCCCAGGCCCAGCGTGACGGGGTTCAGGCTGGCGCGGACGCCCGCACTGACCTGCGCCTGCCGGGTGCGGTCGGTCTGCTCGCCGCCCGCGCCGGTGGGGGTGTCGTGGAACTCACCGGCCACCTGGGCGCTCAGGACGCCGCTGATGGGCACGGCGGCGCTGGCCGTGGCGTGCGTGCCGTCCTGCGCGGCGTTCAGTCCGGCGTACCCGTCGCTCTGGTGCGCGGCGCTGACGCTCAGGCGCGTGCCGCCGGGCAGGCTGCCGGTCGCGGCGGCACTCACGTTGACCTTCCCGCCACTGACGGCCGCGAGGCTGGTGACACTCAGGGCGCCGCTGCCCGCCGCGCGGCCGCTGCCGTCCGATCCGGCGGCCGTGACGGTGGCCGCACCGTACGTGGCGCGCACGGCGGTGGTGTTCCCGCTGCCCGCCCCGCTGCCGGGCAGGGTGACGGTCGCGGCGCTGAGGCTCAGGTCGCCGCGTTCCAGGCGGACTTCCGCGCCGAACGCCAGTTGACGCTCGCCCGCACCTTCCAGACGGTACGCGGCGCGCAGGGACTGCGTGACCAGCAGGCCTCCCTCCACCGTGAACGCGGCCAGCGGCGTGGCCAGCGTGATCAGTCCCGTCTCGGCGTCCAGGGTGTAGTCCTGCCCGCGCGTCAGGCGGCGTTCCGTGTCGCCGTCCGGGCCGCTCACGATCAGGTCCAGGGTGTCGCTGCCGGGCGCGGCGGGAAACTGCGAGAGGCGCAGCAGGCGCGTGCCGTCGGGCGTGAGCGTCTCGGTGCGCGCGGTGACGCTGACCCCCGCCGCGAAGGCCGTGAAGACCGGCTCGCCCGGCGCGGCGTGCGTGACGACACTCAGCGCGGTCGGGCGGCCCGGCACCAGCAGCGTCTCGATGGGCGCCTCGCCCTGACGGTACGCGACCGTGAAGTCCGCGTGATCGTACTGGAAGGCGGCCGGGTCCTGCCCGGTCAGCGGGACGGTCTGCGCGCTGCGGTCCCCGCGCGCCGCGTACGGGCCGCCCGCGTCGTTGTTGCCGGGATCGTCCTGGGCGGGCAGACCGTCGGTGTTCGCCACGGCGATCAGGTGCCCGCCCCCCAGGGGCGCCTCGAGCGTGCCGCGCGCCGTGACGTTCAGGCCCGCGCCGCTCAGGGTGGCGCTCAGCAGTCCGGCCCCGACGGTGCCGTGCCCGGCCTCCAGGCGCTGCTCGGCGTGAATGGGTTGCCCGTCGCCCAGGTCGGCGTCCAGGCCCACGCGGACCGGCGCGGCCTGCGGCGCGAACTCCAGCACTCCCTCGCCGTCCCTGAGGCGCACCTGGTACCCGGCCTCCATGGGGTTGGCGTCGGGTGTGGTGGGTTCCAGGGTGGTGCGGACCGTCAGGAACGGCAGGGCGGTCGTGACGCCCCGTTCATCCACGGCCTGCACGCGCAGCCGGATGGGCGTCACGCCGTCCGCGATGACCTGTTCACCCAGGACGCGCAGGTTGGTGGTGCGGCCCGCCAGCGTGACGGTCGTGCGCTCCCCGAGCGCCTCGATGACGTTCTGGCCCGGTTTCAGGCGCACGCCGACGTACTCGAGGCGTTGCAGGTTGCTGGCCGGGTCGAACGACCGCGTGCCGATCAGTTTCGAGGGCAGGTCCTCGCCGTTCAGGGTCACGTCCAGCGGCACGTCGCCGGGACCCTGCACGATCACGGTCACCTGATCGCGGTCACGGTACACCTGTCCGTCCGGGGGGCTCTGAATGACCCGGTCCGGGTTCAGGACCGCCGTGTCCGGCGCCTGCGCGGACGCGAAATCGCCCGGGTCGAAGGAGCCGCGCAGCGTCTCGCGGGTCTGCTGGCCGTACGTGGCGACCAGCGTCGGTTCGCCCAGCGCGGGCAGCGCGGCGTCGTGCTGGGCGCTGTAACGCAGTTCGCCCGGATGGGCGGGCAGCGTCCAGTACAGCGTGCCGCTCGGACCGACCAGCGGGTCGGGCAGCGTGAGTGCGTCGTAGCGGGCGCTGCCCGGCAGGTACGTCGCGCCGTCCGGGAGGCGCTGGGCGTAGATCAGGCCCTGCGCGGCGCCCGTGCTGGTCACGCTGGCGTGAATGTCGCTCACGCGCGTCATGGGCGGCAGGCTGGCCGGTGCCGCCGGCATCTGTGCGGCGGGTGCCTGTGCGGCTGGCGTCTGTGCGGCTGGCGTCTGTGCGGCTGGCGGCTGTGCTGCTGGCGTCTGGGCCGGTACCGTCGCCTGGGCAGGCGCGCTGCCAGCCGGAGCCGTACCGGCGGCCGGTTCGGGCGTGGGCACCACCAGCGGGCGGACAGTCAGGCGGCCGCTGGCGGTCTGCGTGTCGGCGCAGTCGGTCACGAGTTCCGCGTGTGGGGTCAGTTCGCCGCTCTGCGCGGTCACCTGCGCGCGGTACGTCAGGGTGCGGGACTCGCCGGGCCGCAGCGTGCCCTCGAACTCCGGGCTGTCCAGGGCGCTCAGGCCCTCGCCGGGCGTGTCACTCAGCAGGTACGGCGTCGGCTGTGCGCTGGTGTTGTTCAGGTGCAGCGCGACCGTCACGGTGTCGCCTGGGCGGGCGTCCGGCAGGGCCGCGCGCCGCAGTTGCAGGGCCGCGCGGTGCGGGCTGACGTTCAGCGCGGCGTCCGCCTGGGTGCCGGGCGCGCTGGCGGTCACGGCTGCCCCGCCGGGCGTGTCGGCGCGGGCCACGACTTCCAGCGTGGCGGGCTGCCCGGCGCGGACGGCGGCGTTCAGGCGCGTGGCGGTCAGCGCGCTCAGGCCCGCCGGGAGCTTCAGGTCCAGCGGGGCGTTCAGGGTGCCGTCGAAGTCGGTGCTGACGGTCGCACGGAAGGTGACCACGTCACCCACGCACACCACCGGGCGGTCCTGCGTGAGGCTCACCTGCAACTGCGGGCGGACCTGCACGGTCACGTCGGCCAGTCCGTCCTCGGGCACCGTGACCGTGTCGGGCGCGCTGATGGTCGCCCCGGCGGGGGCCTGCACGCTCAGCGGGTACGTTCCGGCCGGTTGCTCGGCCGTCCATTCGCCCGGCACGGTCACAGGCTGATCCCCGACCATGACGTTCAGGGTCGTGGCGCTGATCTCGCCGCCGGGCTGTACCAGTTGCGCCTGCACCCGGAGCTGCCCGACCCGGTCGGTCTGCGCCAGCGTGATCCGCTGGTCCGCGCCGCCCCGCGTGAAGGCCAGTCCGGCGGTGTTCGAGTACTGCGCGGCGCCCGGCGGCTGGCGCAGTTCCACGCGGTACGTGCCGGCGCCGGGCAGCGGCAGGTCCACCCACTCGAGCTGCCCGCTGATCGGCAGGGGCGTGACGACGCCGTTCTCGTCGGTCACGCGGACTTCCATCTCGGCGGGGCCGTCGCCGTCGTACAGGCGCAGCGTGTCGCCCGCCTGGGCGTTCAGTGTCAGGGCGGGCGTCCAGGCCGGGCCGCGCACCGTGACGTTCACGCGCGTGGCGCTCAGGCTGGCGGCGTGCGCCTCGATCCGCGCGGCGAAGGTGTTCTTCCCGCGGCCCTGCGTGCTGGCCTTCAGGGTGTACGTGCCGGGCTCCAGCGTGCCGTCGAAGGCGGTCACCCAGTCGCTGGCGCCTTCCGGGACGCGCAGGGTCCGCAGGGTCTGCCCGTCCGGCCCGAGCAGCGTGAAGGTACTCTCGACCGGCAGGCCCCCGTAGCGTTCATCCCCGAGGCTCTGCCCGTCCGGGCGGCGGTAGTCCTGCGGGTCGAATCCCGCCGAGTACAGTTGCAGCGTGACCGGCCCGCGCTGATGCACCTGCAACGTGAAACTGTCGTCCCCGACACTCCAGTTCAGTTCCTGCCCGACGCTGGTGACGGGACGGGTGGTGCGTTCCGGGTGCGGCCCGCCCGTGTCCACGCGGGTCAGGCTGGCGTCCTGCGCCAGCGCGGCGCCGCCCAGTCCCAGGGTCAGCAGGGCCAGCGCGCGCGGGCGGCTCACGGCAGCCTCCAGCGCAGGTAGGGATCCGTGCCCGCCTGCTCAGGGGTGCCGCTGAAGGTGAAGGAGTACTCGTTGGTCATGGAGCCGCCCGCGAAGTCTACGGTGAAACCGGACTGACCGTCCGTCAGGACCGCGCCGGTCGGGAGCGGATCGGCGACTTCCAGTCCGGGCAGCGCGGCGGGCGAGGTGACGGTCACGCGCACGCGGTAGCGGGTGTCGCCCAGCCACGTCACCTGTTTGCGCAGCGTCACGTCACCGCGGCGCACCGTGGTGTCCCGCACGGAGTACACGTCCCCGCCGCCCGGCGCGAGCGGAAAGTCCACGCTGGTGAGGTTCAAGGCGACCACGCTGCGGGTGCCGCTCAGGCCGCCGTCCTGCGGGACGCTCAGCGGCTCGTTGCGCACGCTCTGCGGGTCCAGGCGCAGCACCTGCGGTCCGCGCGGCACCGCCCCGAAATGGTACCGTCCGGCCTGATCGGTCAGCGCCGAGCGGCCCCCGGCCAGCAGCACCCGCGCTCCCTGAACCGGCGTGTCGAGGTCCGGCGTGAAGCGCCCGTCGCGGTTGCGGTCGATGAACACCTGCCCGTTCAGTTCGGCGTTCGGCGTGAAGATGCCCGGCGTGACCTTCACGCGGGCGCGGGCCTCGGCACTCCCGATCTGCGCGCCCTGCGGGGCCTGCATGTTCGCCACGGCCACGTTCACCAGCGACTCGCCCGCCAGGGGCGTGACGCGCATGGCGTACGTCAGGGTGCGCGTCGCCCCGGCCGGAAGCGCCCCGACCGTCCACAGCAGACCGCCGCCCGGCTGCGCGGCCGGGTCGGGGGCGGGCCTGCCGTCCACGGCGGCCGTCCCGGCAATGAATTCCAGCCCGGCGGGCGGCGTGTCGAGCAGCGTGCCGCCCGACAGGTCCGAGACGCGGCTGCCGTTGCGGACGGTGACCGTGAACGTCACGCGGTCCCCGGTCGTGACGGTGGTGGGCGCGGCCGCCTTGCTGATCAGCAGGGCGCTGCTGTACACGTGAGACGGCGCGGCCGGACTGCTGACCGGGCTGGGCAGTTCCCCGGACGCCAGCGTGAACACGTTCCGCACCACCGTGTCGTCGGGCACGTCGGCGTTCACGCGGGCGCGCAGCGTGACCGCGCGGGTCTGACCGGGGGCCAGGGTGCCGGCCCCCCACACGACCGTGCGCGTGAACGAGTCCAGCGTGCCGCCGTCCGAGGCGTCCAGGAAGGTCAGGCCCTCGGGCAGCGGGTCGCGCAGGGTCACGTCCGTCAGGGGCGAGTCGTAGGGGTTGGTGGCGCGCAGCGTGTACGTGAGGACCTGCCCGACCGGAACAGTCCCGGCCGGGGTCACGGTCTTCACGAGTTCCGGCGCGCGCGGATCCACGAGCGGCGCGGCGTCCTCGGTGCGGTTCACGGGTGCGCCCGCCTCACTCGCGGCGCTCAGCAGGGCACGCGCGCCGTCACTCCCGGCGACCGTGACGCTCAGGCACGCCTGCACGTCCCGCTGCTCGCCCGGCGCGAGGTTCAGCGGCTGCGCGAGCGGCGCGCCCTGCGCGTCCCGCCAGGTCAGGGTGCCCTGCCCCAGCGTGAACTCGCCGCTCAGGGTCACGCGGTCGTCGACGTTCCCGGTGTTCTGCACGGTATGCGCGAAACAGCCGGGTTGCCCCAGCACCGTGAACGGACGCAGTTGCAGGTCGTCGCGGCTGCCTTCCCCGCCGGGCAGCGCCGCCGGGTTCCCGGCCGGGCCGAGGTTCACGCCGGGCCGCGCCGTGACCTGCACGTTCGCCTCGGCCTGCAGGGTCACGCCGCCGCCCACGAGCGTGGCAACGTTCACGCGGGTGCCGGGGGTGGCGTCCGGGGCCGCCTGCATCTGGAAGGTCATGCTGACCACCTGACCGGGCAGCAGGGACGGCACGCGCCACGTCACGGTGTCACTGCCTGCCGCGAGAACACTCAGGCGGCCGGTGGGGGCACTCTGGGTGCCGCCCAGCAGGCTCAGGCCGCGCAGGGCGGGCGTGCCGAGCGGGTCGGTCACGTCGGCCTCCTCGCTGGGTTTGTTGCCCAGGTTCCGCACGCGCACCGTGACCTGCGTGGTGCCGCCCGGCGCGACGGCCGGCGGCATGAAGCTCTTCTCGATCTGCAGTTCCGCGCCGCCGTTCACGCGGACCGCCGCGACGTTCCCGCTGTCGCTGGCGTGCGCGCTGCCGCTGGAGCTCACGCAGCCGCCCACCAGGCCCATGAACGCCGTGCCGGTCGCGTCGGCGGGGGCCTGCACGATCAGCAGCAGGTCCGCGCTGGCGTCCACGGGCAGCGCCACGCGGTCCGTGACCGGCTCACCGCTGTCCGGCACGCCGTTGCTGTTCAGGTCCCGCACGACCCGCGCGGCGCTCGGCGCGAACGCACTGCCGGGCGACACCTGCCAGGACAGCGTGAACGCGTCGTCCACGTTGCCGGTGTTCACCAGCCGGTACGGCAGCACGCTCTCTCCGCCGGGCGCGATGCCCACCCGGTACGCCGGTTGCGCGGACGTTCCGTCGGGCGTGACGGCCACGGCGCACTGGGCGCGCACGACGGTATCCACGGCCGGACTGAGGTACAGCTCGCCGGCGGCGGTGGCGCTGGCCTGGTTGGTGATCACGGTCCCGACCGGCGTGCCGCCCGCCTGCGCCGCGCCCGGCAGGGTCAGCCCCAGCAGGGCCAGGGCCAGCGCCGTCAGGACGGGCAGCAGCGTGCGCGGAGTGGACAGGGGAGAGGGCAAGGCGGAAGTCTCCAGTGGTGACCGGCCGGGAAGCCGGGTGAAGGTTCGTTGAGACGCAGCGAAAACGGGGGGAGCAGATCAGGAAAGGTTGGTGATTGAAAATCCGTCTGAAACGGGTGCTTCTGGTATTGGGTGATGCGGGTGGCCCGCTCTCCTGAAAAAGGGAGGGTGGAGAGCGGGCCTGGAACTCAGGGGTGCGGGATCAGTTGACGCGGACGGTCAGGGTGAAGGTCACGCTGCTGCCGCTGGACAGGCTGGTCTCGGTCGCGTCAATGCTGCCGTTGCCGTCACTGTCCACCGCGAACTCGATCAGGGTGCCGGCGGTCTGCGCGACCGGCGCGGTCGTCACGGCCGTCCAGGTGCCAGTGGTGCCACCGATGCGGTAGAAGCCGCCTGCCGGGCCGCTCACGCCAGCCAGGACGGTGTTGGCGGGCACGGTGTCGCGCAGGATCACCTCGGTCAGGGTCTCGGTGGAGAGGTTGCGGGCCGCCAGGGTGTAGCGCAGGTACTCGCCGGGGAAGGCGTCGGCGCCGCTCTTGGTGACCGCGCAGGTCAGGTCGTTGGCGCAGTTGTCGACCGTCTTGTCGATGGCGAGCTTGCCGCCGACCACGCGGGTGGTGTCGGTGACCGTGGCGGGCGTACCGACCGGGTCGCGGGACACCGCGCCGGTGGCGGGGCTGGCGGGCGTGGTCGCGGCCGTCAGGGTCAGCTGGTTGATGCTCTCGGTGGGCGCACCGGCCGGAACGTTGATCTTCACGGACAGCGTGACCTTCTCGCCCGGATCGAGCGTGGCGGGGCTGGCCGTGCCCAGCAGGTTGCGGGTGGCCGCGTCACTGAACGCCGCGCCGACCGTGGAGAAGAAGGTGGTGCCGTCCAGCGAGTACAGGTACGTCCAGCCGCTGGTCGCGCCGCTGGGGGTGCTGGTGAAGGTCAGGTCGGCCGGGCTGAACGAGGTGTTCCCGTCGTTCTGCAGCGTGTGCTGGTACAGGGCCGTGCCGGGGCTGGTGGTCGTGCCGCTGCGGTCGGGCGTCAGGGTGATGTCGTACACCTGACGCACGGTGACGGTGTCGTTGTTGTCGGTGCCGCTGGTGTTCGTGACCGGGCTGGTGGCGGTCTGCGTGACGTTGACCGTGCCGGGCAGGGCGGTGGCCGGTGTGTTCACCACGCCGATCAGTTTGATTTCCGTGCCGGGCTGGACGGTGCCGGTGTTGGTGATCGGCCCGGCCGCGATCTCGTTCGCGTCGAGCACGCCGTCGCCGTTCAGGTCCTTGTAGTACAGGACGTTCACGGTGGTGGTGGTCGTGCCGGTGGGCGTGCTGGTCGTGAAGGTCACGGTGCCGCTGAGGTTGTAGTTGTCGGGCTGCGCGCCGTTGTTCCCGACTTCCATGGGGAACTGAGCCTGCTGGCCGGGCAGCACGGGCCGGTCGATCGCCTGGGTCGAGGTGCCGCCGTTGCTGCCGCTGGGGTCACCGATGGCCACGCTGGGCGCCGTCACGGCCGAGATGGCGTTGGTGGTGGTATCGGTCAGGGCGGTGTTGACCCGGCTGGTCGCGGTCACGACGACCGTGCCGCCGTTGACGTCCGCGCCGCCCTGGGCGGGTACGCGCACCCGCACCTGGATGTTGGTGCTCTCGCCGGGTGCCAGGGGGCCGCTGTCGGGTTTGCCGCTGCCGTCGGTGTCGGTCAGCGAGACGCCGTCACGCAGCAGTTCGACGGACGTGCCGGCCGGCAGGTCGTTCAGGACGCCCGTCAGGTCGAAGGTGTCGGTGCTGTTGCCGGTGTTCCGGATGGTCTGCGTGAACGTGACCGTGCTGCCGGCCGCCAGGGACGCGACCGTCTGCCGGTCGGTGTTGTCGGGCGTGATGGTCAGGCCCTCGGCGCTGGTGTACACGGCGCCGGTGGCGGGGTCGCTCGCGCCGAGGGGATCGCCGTTCGGGCCGATGGCGACGCCGGCGGTGGGCGCCTTGGTCACGTCGGCGGTGTTCGAGGCGGTCGTGGTGACGGTGCCGGTCGAGCCGGTGTACGTGACGGTCGCCACGTTACGGTAGGGGTTCTGGCTGGTGGTGGGCGCGGCGGCGGCCGGGATGGTCGCCGTGAAGGTCAGCTGGACGCTCTGACCGGGCGCGACGGCGCTGAACACCGCCCTGACCTGATCGTTCGGGTTGCTGTCGGCGTCGTCGTTGGGGTAGCTGACCGTGCCGGTCGTGGGCGACACGGACGCGCTGGCGGCCTTCACGACCGAACCGGTGGGCAGGGTGCTGGCGGCGCTGATGATGTCGTCGGCCAGCGTGACGTTCGTGGCGGTCTGCGTGCCGGTGTTGGTGCTCTGGATGCGGAACACGACGCTCAGGTCGCCGTTGGCCTCGGTGGTGGTGGACACGACGCTCTTGCTGACGCTCAGCACGGCGTCCTGCACGACGTTCGCCTGTGCGTAGTTGGTGCTGCCGCTCACGCCGTCGCTCTTGGTAGGGTCGAAGGTACTGACGGCGGTCGGCTGGATGATGACCTTGTTGGCGCTGGTGGCCGAGGACGGCACCTGCAGCACCACGAAGAACTTGACCTGCGCGTCGGCCGTGACGTTCTGGAACTGCACCTTGCCGCCCACCTGGGGCAGGGCGACGCGTTCACCGGGCTGGAGGATGCCGTCACCGTTGGCGTCGATGTACACGACGCGCGTGGCAGGCGCGACCGTGTTGGCGACCGTGCTGTCGACGACCGTGTCGATGCTGAATGTGTCCGGACCGTTGCCGGTGTTGGTGAGGGTGTACGGGAACACGACCTCGGCGCCGGGAACCGCCTGCTGCTGCTGTCCCGGAGCGGCCGGCGTGCCGTCGGGGCTGATGGTGACGCCCGCGACCTGCTTGACCAGGGTGCTGACCTGGTTGCTGTTCGCGTCGAGCTTGGTGCCGGTGGAGTCACGGTAGGCGGCGCTCGCCTGGTTGGTGATCTGCGTGCCGGCCTTCGTGCCGGCGGCAGAGGCGACGCCCAGGGCGAGGAAGGCGGCCAGCATCAGTGAACGGTGTTTCATGGTTCTCCTTGAGAGGGGCGGTGCGGTGCGGGCGGTGTCCGGTGTGAGGGAGCGCTCTTAACCTGCGTGCGGCACCGGGTCCATGTGCTTACCGTACTGACACAATCCTTACACCGTTCTCACATGAACGTTATGCACCGCTCAGTGCGTCGAATCGGGATTTATGCGCATAAAACTCACTCCTAACTGACCCGGAACACGGCCTGATGCCTCAAGACCTTCATGTACGCAGCCCTGTACCACGGCCCCCGGCGCCCGCTCGCCTTCAGGGCACGCACCCTGGGCAGCCGGATGGGCCGGTCAACCGTCCGTGCCGACGTTCCCGGCGACTGCCAGTTGCACGGCCTGCCCATCACGTTTGGCGCGGTACATCGCCTGATCTGCCGCGCGGCACAGCGCTCCGGCGTCCAGACCGTGTAGCGGCGCGACCGCCACGCCCACCGACGCACCCACCCTCACGACGGGCGTCTGTTCGCCCGCACTGCCCGGCAGGTGCAGCGTGACCGGCCGGGCCAGCGCCGCCCCGATCCGCAGCGCCACCTGCCGCGCGTCGTCCACCGACCGCACGTCCGGGAGCATCACCACGAACTCGTCCCCACCGAAGCGCGCGGCGGTATCCGAACCGCGCAGGCAGCTGCCCAGGCGCCGCGACACCTCCCGCAGCAACCCGTCGCCCGCCTCGTGCCCGTGGCGGTCGTTCACCTCCTTGAAGCCGTTCAGGTCCAGGAACAGCAGCCCGCACTGACCACCGTGTCGTTCCAGACGCAGCAGCGCCTGCCCCAGCCGGTCCAGCAGCAACGAACGGTTCGGCAGGCCCGTCAGTTCGTCGTGGTGCGCGCGGCGCGCCAGTTCCGCGTGCAACCGGCGCTGCGTCAGCACCGCAGATGTCAGGTTCGCCAGCGCCCCGTACCACTCCAGTTCCGCGTCCTCGAACGGCGGACTGTCCTCGCGGGTGATCACGGTCAGCGTGCCGGTCACGCGCGCGCCGTCCCGCAGCGGCAGCACCGCGATGTGCCCGCACCGGTTCGCGGCGCGGCGCGCCCGCACCCGCTCGCTTTCACGCGGGTCCGGTTCGTGCGGCGCCGAGAGGGCCACCTGCCCGGTGCGGTACACCCAGCCGCTCAGGCCCTCGTGGAACTCGTCGGCCGTGAAGTCCGTCATCTCCGTCTGCCCGGCCAGCAGAACCGGCCCGATCCGGTCCCCGTTCACCGTGATGATCGACGCGCCGTGCGCGCCCAGCACATCCACCGGCGCCTGTACGGTCAGGCGCAGGACCTCCAGTTCGTCCCCGGCCGTCATGACCGCCTGCGCGAGGCGGTACAGGACCGTCAGGGACTCCGAGATGTGCAGTCTGAACCCAGGCATCTGACCTTCAGGATGCGCGGCGCCGTCCAACACCAATCTGACGGCAGCGCGGAGGCGGCCCGCCACTCTGCCACCCCCCCCCGCAGGGGCCAATGAGGTCGGTTGAACCCGGCCGCCGCTCCGCCCGTACAGAAGGCAAGACCACAGCAACCCAGGTCCGCATCACTGCACAGTTCGTTCTCACGCCGCAACTCATGACCCACAAGGAGGCCCGCCATGCCGCGACGCCCACGCCGTTCCCTGCACCCTGAAACGCCCGCTCCGGCCCACCCGACCCTGGCCCGCTCTACGTCGGCGGTCCGCCGTTTCCGGGTTCCGCTGCTGGCGGCGTTGCCCCTCACCCTGGCCGCCGCGCTGGTCGTCACGGCCGCCGCACAGGCCACGACGGTCCGCGTCCGGGACGGGTCGGTGGGCTTCGCTTACCGCGTCACCCTGATTCCCGTGAACGGCACCGTGAACGCCGTGCAGAGCAGCGACACCACCCTCGACTTCGCGGCCCTGCGGCGCACGCGGACCACCGTGACCGTGAACCTCGCGGCCCTGAAGACCGGAATCGCCCTGCGTGACGAGCACGCCCGTGAGGCGCTGGACGCCCGGAACTTCCCGAACGCGTCGTTCACCCTGGAGAACTTCAGCGGCCCGGAACGGATTCAGGACGGTCAGGCCGTTCAGGGCGACGTGACCGGCACGTTCACGCTGCGCGGCGTGCCCCGTCCCCTCAGGGCGCCCGTCACGCTCACCCGGCGCGGAAACAGCCTGAACGTGCAGGCGACCTTCACCGTGAACCCGCAGACGCACGGCGTGAACGTCAAGGGAGGTGATACCGGCAGCCGCGTGACCGTGAACCTCACCCTGACCCCCTGATTCGCCCCGACCCCCCCGATGCCCCGACGCGTTCAACCTGCCGCCATCCCCACCGCCCCAGTTCTCGCCATCAGCTTTCATAAGGAGTCCCCATGACCCGTACCGCCCAGACCCGTACCGCCCAGACCCGTACCGCCCTGACCGCCACCGCCCAGGCCACCGCTGTTCAGACCCTTCTTCGGCCCGCCGGGTTCACTCCGGTTCACCGGGCCGCGCTGCTGTCGCTGGCGCTGCTGGGCAGCACCCTGATCGCGCCGCCCGTCCTGGCGCAGGGCGCCGCGCAGCCCGGCCACACCATGACCGGCGCTGCTGGCAGCATGACCGGCAGCGCCATGAAGGAAGGCACCGCGAAGGCGGGAGCCATCAAGACCACCCTGACCGGCAGTTTCCGCGCCCTGCACGCCCCCACCACCGGCACGGTCACCCTGGCCCGCAACGCGCAGGGCCGCTGGACGCTGACCATCCGCAACCTGAAGACCGAACCCGCCCCGGACCTGAAAGTCTGGCTGCTGGCCGCGAAGACCGTCAAGGACACCCCGGAACTCCGGAACGAGAAGTACATCGACCTGGGCGAGATCGCCACCACCGGCACCCGCACGTTCCTGCTGCCCGCCACCTTCACGCCCGAACAGGCCGGAAGCGTAGTCCTGTGGTGCGATCAGTTCAGCGTGGCGTTCGCCGCCGCAACCCTCAAGTAGCGCGCAGGGGCGCCTGAAAGCGTCATACCGACTCCGATTTGAATGGACTGCAAAGCCCGTTCAAATCGGAGTCCGCATCACAGGTCCGTCTCGGCGGGTGCAGGCAGCGTGAAATGAAAGGTGCTGCCCTGACCGGGCGTGGACGTGACCCACAACTGACCGCCGTGGCGTTCCACGACGCGCCGGGCGATGGACAGGCCGATGCCGTTCCCAGCGTACCGTTCGCGGCCGTGCAGGCGCTGGAAGACCGTGAAGATCCGCTCGTGGTACTCGGCGGGAATGCCGATGCCGTTATCTGCCACCTGCACGTGCACGAGGTCGCCCTCACGTTCGGCCGTGACGGTCACGGCCGGTAGCCGCCCGGCGTGCCGGAACTTCACGGCGTTCCCGATCAGGTTCTGAAGCAGTTGCCGCAACTGCGTGCCGTCGGCCAGCACGGGCGGCAGATTCCCGGCTGTCACGGTCGCCTGTGCGTCCCGCAACGGCCCGCTCAGGTCGTCCAGGACGATCTGCAATGCGGCGCCGATGTCCTGCGCGGTCGGCGGGGCATGTTCGGACGAGACGCGCGCGAACCGCAGCAGGTCCTGAATGAGGTGCTGCATGCGGGTGGTGCCGTCGTTGATGTGCCGCAGGTACTCGGCGGCGCGGGCGTCCGCGCCGGTCCGGTCGAAGCGGCGGATCAGCAGTTCCGAGAAGCTCGTCACGGTCCGCAGCGGCTCCTGCAGGTCGTGACTGGCAATGAACGCGAACTGCTCGAGTTCCGCGTTGCTGCGCTCGAGTTCCAGCGTGCGCTGCCGGAGCGTTCCGGCCTGCTCGGCGCGCTCCAGGGCCAGACGCAGGCTGAACATCACGGTTTCGAGCAGCGTGCGTTCCGGCGCGGTCCACGGGTGCGCCTCGTGCCGCCCGATGACCAGCACCCCCCGCACCCGCGACCCGCTGCGCACCGGGAACGACGCGGACGAACGGATCACGCGGATGTCACTCTGGACGCTCTGCACGCTGGCCGGGTCGAACGTCTCCTGGTAGTACGGCTGGCCGGTCTCGAAGGGCCGGTCGACATTCAGGGTCGCGCCGCGCGGCAGGCCCCGGTGCAACCCGGCCAGCAGCGCCGGATTCCGGAACTCCCCCCGGTGCGACAGCAGCGTCCAGCGCGGCCCGCGCGCCTCGTAGTACGTGCTGACGCTGTCGGGCATCAGCGAGATGGCGATCTCCTGCGCCCGGCCGATCAGGGCGACCGGGTCGTGCTCGAGCACCAGATCGCGGGACAGTTCCGCGAACCGTTCGAGTGCGGCGGTCCGCGCGGCGAGTTCCGTGTTCAGCCGCTGGAGTTCCAGCGTGCGTTCCCGCAACTGCTCGGCGTGCCCGGCGGCCGCCGCCCGGTCGGGCCGCAGGTCCCGCACGTACGCCACGCTGAACGTCCGGTCCTCCTCGCGCGCGGGCAGCAGCGTGACCTGCACCGGCACGCGCCGACCGTCGCGGTCCAGCATGTCCTTCTCGTACGTCACGGACTGCTGCGAGGTCATGGCCGCCAGGTACTGCTCGCGGTCGGCGGCGCGGTACTCGGGCGGGGTCAGGTGCGCCCAGTTGACCTGCCCGTCCTCGAATTCCCGGCGGGTGAAGCCCAGCAGGTTCAGGTACGCGTCGTTCACCATCAGCAGGTGCCCGCTGGTGATCCCGGCGGCCATGGCGACCGGGCCGTTCACGATCAGCTGTTGCAGGCGCGACTCGGCCAGCTGCGCCCGCTGCCCGGCGTCCCGCAACGCCGCGTGCAGGTCTGCGCTTCCGGTGGGCACTGCTGCGCCCTGTGCACCCGCATCCTGGGCACCTGCATCCTGTGCACCTGCGTCCGGGGTACCTGCATCCGGGGTCGTGAGGCGGCGCAGCGCCTGACCGGTCAGGGCACCCAGAATGCCTGGCGTGTCCGGCCGCAGGCCCGCCGGAACAGACTGCCCCTCCACTGCCGGGAGGCACAGGGCGGCCGGTGGGTCCGTGAACGGAATGGGCGTCACGGACCACTGCCCGCTCGGGAGGTCAGCGGGGGTGAGGTCGGTGGCGTCCGCCGTTCCAGCGGTCCCCGTCTGGGCACTCGATGTCGGGGCAGTCGATTGGGCAGTCCATGTCTCGCCCGTCCAGGTGGCCAGGAACGCGCCGGGCACGTCCGCGCCGCGCAGGCAGTCCAGGAGTGCCTGCCGGACGTCCGGGACCGTGCGGGCACCCAGGAGCCGGGCGTTCAGGTCGGCGATCAGTTCCGCGACCAGTTCACCGCTCCCCCCACTGTCAGACTGCATATCCTTAAGATAGCGTGAACAGGGCCGGCCGTGCCTGCCAGTCGCGTTCCAGGCACGCGTTCCGGGCTGCGGGTCGGGTCATGCCGACTCCGGTTGAATGGGCTGCAAAGGCCATTCAATTCGAGCGGATGCGACTCGTAGAGCTGCCCCGCAGAGAAGGAGAGAAACGCCCCTCCGGACGTGGAGTCGGCAGGGGCGGCGATGCTCCGGGTTGTCGGCGAAACAAACGGCAGTCCGTTTCAGGGGTTCTGCTGAACGGTGGGGAACTGGCAGCGCCGCCAGTACTGGATGAACTGGTCGACCTGTTCCACGAAGTCGGGGAAGTTCTGCTGCTTGATCATGTAGGAACTGGCGAACAGGCGGTAGGCGGCCTGAATGTCGCCCGGATCGTTGGAGGTCGAGAGGATCACCACGGTCAGGGGTTGCAGCAGTGGGTCGGTACGGATGGCTTCGAGGACTTCCAGGCCGCTCATCATGGGCATGTTGAGGTCGAGGACCACGACGTGCGGGAGTGATTTCTGCGGGTCGCGCAGGTGCGCCAGGGCGTCGTGGCCGCCGCTGCAGGTGGTGACCTCGGTGTTGCTCTCGTGTTCCTCGAAAGCGATGGTCGCCAGTTCGAGGTCTTGCGGGCTGTCGTCCACCAGTAGGACACGCAGGGTACGTTGCATACCCTTCCATTGTTCGGGTCTTCATGATTTTCAGGGTGTTTTTTTTCACATTGGGGTCATCCTGCCGTTCGGCGGCGCGCCTATGATCAGGTATGCTCGACCGCTTCACGTACTCGATTCTCACGTTGAACCCCGGCCGGACCGTTGTTCCGGGCGAGATCGAATGCACCCTCGGCGCCTGGAGTGCCTCGGCTGACCTGCACGGGCCGCCTTCCTATCAGCAGCATCCGGACAACACCTGGACGTTCCTGCTGTCCTCGTCGGTCAGTGCCGGGCAGGTCTCGGAACTCGTGGAGTTGTTCCGCCGTGACTACCCGGACGGAGCCGTCTTCCGTACCTGACGCTTATCTGATCGGCCGGGTCGGCGTTCCCCTGGCGTCCCTGGCTGTCTGTGCAGGCGGGCAGATGCGCTCGCGCCGGGACTGACACTGTGTCACTCTTGGGCGTGCCTTCATCTTCCACCTCCTCCAGACGCACCCCGTACCTTCTCAACTGTGTCCTGCTGTCCCTCCGGCGCCGCGTGGCGCACTTCATCATCACGGCGGCCCTCACGCTCGGCGCCTGCCTGCTGATCGGCCTGCACCTGCCCGCCGCACTGGCAGGCGCCGCCCTGTCCATCCTGATCACCGCCGTCACCCTCGGCGTCCAGTCCTACCAGCGGCACGCAGACGACGTGATCACCCCCACCCACATCCCCGCCTGACCATCACCCCCACCTGATACGGACTCCGATTGAATGGACTGCAAAGGCCATTCAATCCGAGCGGATGTGAGAAGGAGAGAAGCGCCCCTCCGGACGTGGAGTTGGCAACCCGGCGCCCTTCCGGGTGGAAGGCGAAACAAACGGAATCCGTATGAACCCCGGCCCGGACCACTGCGTTCCGGGCCGTGCCCGTGTGGGCGCGTGCAGAACCTGCCGGGCCGAAGCGCGTAGACTGTGCTTCTCAAATTCTGATGTGATGGCGGGCGGCGCGCTCCGCGCGTGCCGGGTCCGGCCGAGGTGCGTATGTTCGATGAATTCGGTGTGCATGAGTTGCTGTCGGCAGAGGAACGACTGGTTCGTGAAAGTGTGAGGGGGTTCTGCGACGCGGAACTGATGCCCGAGGTGGCGGCCTGGTGGGACGACGGTTCGCTGCCGGTGCGCAGCGTCATGCGCCGCTTCGGCGAGATGGGCCTGCTGGGCCCCACCGTGCCCGAGGAGTACGGCGGGGCCGGCGTGACGTACAGCGCGTACGGCGCGATGATGTACGAACTCGAACGCGTGGACAGCGGCCTGCGCAGCGCCGCGAGCGTCCAGGGCAGCCTGGTCATGTTCCCGATCTTCACCTACGGCAGCGACGAGCAGCGGCGCCGCTGGCTCCCCGGACTGGCATCCGGCGAACTGATCGGCTGTTTCGGCCTGACCGAACCGGACGGCGGCAGCGACCCCGGCGCCATGCGCACCCGCGCCCGCCGCGACGGCGACCACTGGGTCCTGAACGGCAACAAGATGTGGATCACCAACAGCCCCGAGGCGGACGTGGCCGTCGTATGGGCCAAGGACGACGGCGGCGTGGTGCGGGGCTTCATCGTCCCGACCGACACGCCGGGCTTCAGTGCGCCGCCCATCCACCGCAAGATGAGCCTGCGCGCCAGCGTGACCGGCGAGATCGTGTTGCAGGACTGCCGCATTCCGGCCGCGAACCTGCTGCCCGGCAGTGACGGCCTGAAAAGCCCGCTGTCCTGCCTGACCTCCGCCCGTTTCGGGATCGCGTGGGGCGCAATGGGCGCCCTGGAAGCCGTGTTACAGGCCACCCTGGACTACACGGGCAGCCGCACGACCTTCGGGAAACCCATCGCGGCGCGGCAACTCGTGCAGGACAAACTGGTGCGCATGGCGACCGACCACAGCCTCGGCACGCTGCTGGCATGGCGGCTGGGCACCCTGAAAGACGCCGGGCGCATGAACTTCGCGCAGGTCAGCTACGCCAAACGCAACAACGTGCGCGTGGCCCTCCAGGGCGCCCGACTGGCCCGCGAACTGCACGGCGGGAACGGCATCACCACCGAGTACCCGGTCATCCGGCACATGCTGAACCTCGAAACCGTGGACACCTACGAGGGCACGCACGACATCCACACCCTGATCGCCGGCCGTCACCTGACCGGACTGGGCGCCCTGGAATAGCTCGCAGGCGGCTCATACGGACTCCGATTGAACGGTCTTTGCAGCCCATCCAACCGGAGTCCGGGTCAGGTGCGCA
Organism: Deinococcus seoulensis; assembly: GCF_014648115.1. Classification (NCBI taxonomy): domain Bacteria; kingdom Thermotogati; phylum Deinococcota; class Deinococci; order Deinococcales; family Deinococcaceae; genus Deinococcus; species Deinococcus seoulensis. Next base: position 75,695 of record NZ_BMQM01000011.1, on the reverse strand, counting down.
GGGACAGCAGGTCCTCTAGGTAGTCCGGGCGGGAGATGTGGTACCCCTGCGCGTAATCGCAGCCCAGTTCGCGCAGGCGGGCCAGCATTCCGGCGTCCTCGACGCCCTCGGCGACCGTCGTGAGGTTCAGGTCCCGCGCGAGGCGGATGGTGTTGCGCAGCAGCGCCCCGCGCGCCGTGTCCTGCACGCCGTCACGCAGGAACGACCGGTCGAGTTTCACGACGTCCAGCGGCAGTTCCGTCAGCAGGGACAGGCTGGAGTGCCCGCTGCCGAAGTCGTCCAGCGCGATCCGCACGCCCGCCTCCCGCAGGCGCGCCAGGTGACGGCAGGCGAGTTCCACGTTCTGCATGACGGTACTTTCCGTGACCTCGAAGGTCAGCAGGGTCGGCGGGACGTTCAGGGCGGCCAGGGTGCCCAGCGCCCGCTCGGCGAAGTCCGGCATCAGCAGTTGCAGCGGACTGACGTTCACGTTCACGTGCGCGCCGGGCCACAGGGCGCGGGCCTGCTCGATCTCACGCGCGGCCGTCTGTAGCGCCCATTCGCCCAGCTGGTAGATCTGCCCGCTGCGCTCGGCCACCGGAATGAACGTGCCGGGCGGCACGACGCCCAGCTGCGGGTGCTGCCAGCGCATCAGGGCCTCCAGGGACACCCACTGGCCGGTCAGCACGTCACTGATCGGCTGGTACATCAGGGACAGTTCCTGGCGGGAGACGGCGCCCTGCAACTGCGTTTCCAGGGTGTGCCCGTACTGGCTGCGGCGCAGCATGTCCTCGTTGAACACGCCCAGGTGCTCGTTGCGGTCCATGGCGTGCTGCAACGCCAGGAACGCCTGACGCAGCAGCGCCGTGAACGGCACCGGGTACGCCGACTGCGAGAACCCCGCCACGAGTTTCAGGGTGACCTCACCTTCACGCAGCGCGAACGGGCGTTCCAGCGTGATCAGCACGGCCACGACCTTCAGTTGCAGCACGGTCGCCTGCCCGGCGCGGTACATGTCGCGCGGGATGCTCAGTTGCAGCGCCAGTTGCGGGGGACCGTCGGGTGCGCTCAGCGGCGAGGCGACCGTCACGACGCCCGGCGCGAAGGTCAGGGCCTCCTGCCCGGCGGTCGGCAGGGCGCCCAGGCGGGCGGTGAAGGTCTTCTCGGCGTGCATCAGGGCGCCCAGCGCCTGGGCGTTCAGGGCGCGGGCGAACAGCATCACGCCGCCGCTCCCGCTGCCGTCGTCACGGGTGATGGTCCGCGCGGCCAGCAGGTACGGGCGGCCCGCCACCTGCACCGTTCCGGACACGCCGTCCGGGGGCAGGGTGCGCGGCAGGGTGCCCATCAGGGTGCTGACCAGCGCCTCTGCGTCCACGACGGCGTCGCCCTGCATGGCAGCGGCCGCCATCAGCGTGCCCTGCGGGGACATGATCCCGGCGTAATCCACCCGCCCGCCCGTGAAGGTGCTCGGCACCATCACCTGCGCCGGGAAGGTCGCGTTGCGTCCGGCCGCGAACTCGAAGGTCTCGGTCCACTGGCTGAAGTTCAGGACGAACAGTCCCACGCGGCGTTCCTCGGTGTTCAGGTCCTCCTGCGCGATGCGGGTGTACTGACTCACCTGATCCCGCTCGATCTGCGCGAACCGCTGCACGATCACGCCCGGAATGACCGTCAGGACCATCAGCAGGGTCGGCAGGATCAACGCGGCCAGCAGCAGCGCCACCTGCACCCGCAACGACTGGCCGGGGCCGTCCGGGCCGGTCCACCACCAGCGGCGGCGCAGCGGGCCGGTCACGCGCCCTGCCACCGGCCTGCACGCAAAAGCGGCGGCGTGGCCGGACGGACTGTCGGGGGGTGGGCACTCATCAGGGGAAGGATTCCTTGTCGGGCGGCAGGTGGGGGAAGGTGAACGGAACAGCAGTCTGCGGGAATCCGGGGGCGGTGCGAGCGGGGGCGGTACGGGGCGGAACGGGCGGGCGTGCGCGCCGACAGTCCTTTCACGGTCTGCCAGGGGCTGCCAGCGTGATTCTTCCGGTGACTCTCATCTTGGTCCAATGCGCGGCTCAGAACATGAGTGAGGTTGGCACCATTTTTAGGTAGTGGGGGCCTCCGGGGGCATCGGGGTCCGGGTGGGTGCCCCGGTCCGGGTCAGCGGTTCAGCTGTTCCAGGCAGGTCGTCCTGGCACGGCGTTCCGGCACCGGCGGACGCTCCGGATTGAACGGATTGACGCGCACGCCGTTACGGCCCTCCTGCTTGACCCGGTACAGCGCCTCGTCCGCGTCCCAGAGGGTCCGGGTACGGGACCACGGCCCGAACGGCGCACCCCCCACCGAGACGGTCACGTGCTCCAGCGGCGCCGGGAAGGGAATGGCGGCAATCAGTTCACGCAGGCGGTGCGCGACCTCCTCAATGCGTTCCGGCGAGACGCGCCGCAGAATCACCGCGAACTCCTCGCCGCCGTACCGGTAGGCGCGGTCCCGGCCCCGCAACGTTCCGGCCAGCGCCTCGCCGATGGCGCGCAGCACCTCATCCCCGACCGGATGCCCGAAACGGTCGTTCACCTGCTTGAAGTGATCCACGTCGATCAGCAGCAGTGCGTCGCCGGGCGTGGTGAACGGCAGGTCCAGTTCGAACTGACGGCGGTTCGGCAGGCCCGACAGGGCGTCACGGTGCGCCTGCTCGCGGTACGTGTCGGTGCTCTGCAACAGGGACACCCGGCCCGTGATCATGCTGGCCGCCGCCCAGAAGCCCAGCACGTGAAACGCCAGGGTCAGCAGGTACGTGGACTGCAACAGGTCCGCGCCGCCCGGCAGGAGCGCCAGCCCCAGGTTGTACGGCACGAAGATCAGCGCGCCCACCCAGGCGTGCCGGTGCAGCGAACCGTGCGGGTCGCTCATGTCCAGGGTCCAGCGGAACAGGTGCGTCAGGCCGCCCACCAGCAGCAGGTTCATCAGGGACAGCGCCACGCCCGGCATCGGCGCCGCGTCGCCGCCCGCCGCCAGCAGTGGCAGCAGCGCCGCCGGAAGGCCGATCAGCAGGCCGCTGCCCACCCCGTACCGCAGCACCATCATGACCACCGGCACCAGCGACAGGTCCAGGTGAATGCCGCCCGGCAGGGACGGCGAGAGCAGGTGCAGCGCCACCGTCGAGACCAGCGTCAACCCCAGCCGCAGGCTCTTGAGATGCCAGCCCGGCGGCGGCGGCCACGAGCGGTACGTCAGGCTCAGCACGAACGTCAGCGTGACCAGCACACTGAAATTCATGAAGAGTTGAGGCAGCAGGGGCAGGGACACGGCGGGACTCCGGGCGCGGCGGGAATGGCGGCGTGAGCAGGCGGCTGGGCGGAAAAGGGGTCATTACCAGTTCAGTACCCGCACTGTTTCACACCCCACCCCGCCCGTCTGCCGCAGGTGCCGCCCCCCCGGATGGGGGAGGGGCGGACAGATGGCGCGGGGCGCCCGTATCACAGGTGCGCGCGCGCGAAGGCGCCGGCCACCTCGGCGTCGGCCGGGCGGGCGAACAGGAACCCCTGCGCGAAACGGCAGCCCAGGTCCTGCACGGCCCGCGCCTGCTCCAGCGTTTCCACGCCCTCGGCCACCACCCGCATGTTCATGTGCCGCGCCAGCGTGACCACGCTCGCCACGATCGCCGAGTGCCGGTCGTCACCGTCGCCGGGCAGCGGCGCCACGAAACTCCGGTCGATCTTCAGGGTGTCCACCGGGAACCGCTGCGCGGCGGCCAGCGACGCGAAGCCCGTCCCGAAATCGTCCAGCATCAGCGGCACGCCCCGGCGGTGCAGGGCGCGCATGGTCCGCATGGCCTCGGGCGTGTCCACCAGACTGGTCTCGGTGATTTCCAGGTGCAGGCCCGCCGGGAAGGTCATGGCCAGCAGGTCGTCCGGGCTGCCCGCCTCGACCTGCAACTGCTGACCGCTGAGGTTCACGGACACCAGCAGGTGCGCCAGCTGCGGATCGTCCTGCCATTCCAGGAGTTGCCGCTGCGCCTCGCGCAGCACCCACGCGCCCAGCGGCACGATCAGGCCGCTGCGCTCGGCGACTTCCAGGAACGCGCCGGGCCCCAGCAGGCCGCGCGACGGGTGCTGCCAGCGCACCAGCGCCTCGAACCCCACGCAGCGTCCCGAGGCCAGCTCCATGACCGGCTGGTAGTGCAGCCGGAACTGCCCGTCACGCAGCGCCTCGCGCAGTTGCCGTTCGGTATCCACCCGCTCCTGCGCCTGATCGTGCATGGACTGCTCGAACAGCACGGTGCGGTTCTTGCCGCGCCGCTTGGCGACGTACATGGCGGTGTCGGCGTCGCGCAGCGGCTCCTCGATGCGGGTGTACGAGCGCCGCCCGTTCGCCAGTCCGATGGACGTGGACACCCGCACCTCGTCGCGTTGCAGCCGGAACGGGCGGGCCATGGCGCGTTGCAGGCGCTCGGCGACCCGCAGGGCGTTCACCTCGTCGCAGGGCGCGTCCAGCAGGACCGCGAACTCGTCGCCGCCCAGGCGGGCCACGGTGTCGGTCTTGCGCACGGCGTCTTTCAGGCGCGCCGCCGTCTCCAGCAGCAGGCGGTCGCCGGTCAGGTGCCCGTACCCGTCGTTCACGTTCTTGAAGTCGTCCAGGTCCAGGAACATCACCGCGTACGGGTTGTTCGGTTCGCGCTCGAAGCGCTGCATGGTCTTTTCCAGCAGGCTGTTCAGCAGCGAGCGGTTCGGCAGGCCGGTCAGACGGTCGTGCAGCGCCTCGTGCCGCAGCCGCGACTCGGCGTGCTTGCGGTCCGTGATGTCGTGCATGGCGACGACCGCCCCGAGCGCCTGCCCGTCCGGGCCGGTCAGCGGGCCGCCGGACGCCACGACCGTGCGGCGGGTCAGGCCGCGCGGCGCGATGACCATCTCGGCGCCCTGCACCAGTTCGCCGCGCAGCGCCCGGAACAGCGGCACGCGCTCCTGCGTCAGCGGGGTCACGCCGTCCGGTTCGAACAGGTCGTAGTGCCGACTCCACTCCGACGGGTCGATGTCGGCGCGGTCCAGGCCGTGCATCTCGCGGCTCATGCGGTTGAAGACCGTCAGGTTCCCCTGCGCGTCGCAGGCCACGATGCCGTCCTGCACGTTCTCCAGCAGGGCTTCGAGCGCCACGCGGGCCAGCTGCGCCTCACGCATCGCCTCGACCTGCCCGGTGATCTCGCGGCCCTCGACCATCACGCGTGACACCTGATCCCCGCGCCGGACCGGCGTGAACTGCAACTCCAGCGTGACCCGGCGGCCCCCGGCGGACCGCGCCGGGACTTTCAGGGAGGTCGCCTCGCCACGCCCGGCCCGGGCGACCGCCTCGCGCAGCGCCCCCCGGTGCTCCGGATCGCGCGGCCACCACGGGGCGTCCCACAGCGGGCGGTTCAGAAGTTCCTCGCGCGGCGTCTGCCCGGCCTGCACGGTGGTGCCGTTCACGTCGATCAGGCGGCCGTGCGGCGTGAGGACCACCTGAAAGCGCGACGCCAGATCGAAGGATTCCCGCAGTTCGTCCCGCTCGGCTTTCAGGGATGCCAGGTGCCGGTGCAGTTCGCTCAGGGCGCCCAGCGATTCGCGCATGGTTTCCTCGGCCGTCGGCGTGACCGGCGGCGTGAGCTGCCCGGTGGTCAACACCTGACGCAGCAACGCCTCGGAAATGCCTGCGGCGCTGAGGAGAGGACGCAGGGCGTCCAGCAGATCTGGCACGTCGCCCGGACTTGAAGTCATACCCCGAGTATAACTTTTATGAAGGAAACCTTCAGGTTCTTACGTGCATTCGCGCACCCCGGCAATCCCTCATCTTCCGGGGTGATCGCCCCCCCCACTCCCGGCCGGACGGGTCGCGGCAGTATGCTGGGACAGAACCGCACACCGGGCAGTTCCCTGCACCCTTCCGTCTGGAACACACCCTCAGAGCCGCGCCGCCACTGACTTCGCCGCCCACGTGCGTGTTCGCCGCCTCACGTGCGTTCGCCGCTTTCCCCATGCTCTGCGCGCGCGCTCACCGTCGCATCCGCAGCCAGCCCCCTCAATCAGTTCCCGCAATCAGCCCCCGCAATCAGTCCAGGCCGCCCGCTCCGCCCCCCTTCCGGCGCCTGCACGGCCCGGAACACCCACTGGATACCGCGTCGATGCTGACCATCCTGCTGAGCAACCTGGGCCTCGTGGCGCTGTTCTCGTACGCGCTGGGCCTCACCTATCGCAGCTGGCCGCCCACCCAGACGCCGCGCGACATCGCCCTGCGCACCCTGCTGGGCGTGATCGCCACCCTGGCGCTGGCCCTGCACGGCGGTCCCGGCGGGCACCTGTACCTGATTCCGCTGGCGCTGCTGGCCCTGCGGTACGGCCCGCTGCCGAGCGCGCTGGGCGCCACCCCGGTCATCCTGACCGGCCTGCTGCTGCCCGACTCGATGCTGCCCGGCACCCGCGACCTGCTGCTCGACTCGGTCACGCTGACCGTCCTGGGCACGCTGCTGTCCCCTCACCTGCGTCTGGACCTGCCCCCGGACCACCACCGGCTGTGGTGGGGCGCGCCGCTGCTGTTCGCGCCCACCCTGCTGATCAGCGCCCTGACCGACCGCTGGCTGGACGGTCCGGGCGGCGCCGCGTGGACCGCCACGCCCGGCCTGAACCTGCCGGCCGAACTGCTGATCAGCAGCGTGTCCGTGGTGCTGCTGCACAGCGCCCTGCACAGCCGCCTGCACCTGCTGCGCGTCTCGGCCACCTTCCGCGCCGAGGCGCACACCGACGTCCTGACCGGCCTGAGTAACCGCCGTCAGTTCGATCAGGACCTGCCGTTCCTGCAACCCGGCGATCACCTGCTCGTCATGGACCTCGACCACTTCAAGCGCGTGAACGACGAGTACGGCCACACCGAGGGCGACGCCGTGCTGCGCCGCGTGGCCCGGCTGCTGCGCGGCACGCTGCGGCCCGGCGACCCCGCATACCGCATCGGCGGCGAGGAATTCGCGGTCATCCTGCGCGCCACGCCCACCCCGCAGGCCGAGACGGTCGCGCTGCGCTGCCTGAACGCCGTCCGCCAGTGGACCGGCGACGGCCCCGCCGTGACCCTCTCGGCCGGACTGGCCTGCCACGCCCCCAACGACACGCCCCTGCGCACCCACCAGCGCGCCGACGAGGCCCTGTACGCCGCCAAGGAAGGCGGCCGCGACGGCCTGCGCGTCTCACCCCCCGCGCCGGACGCCGCGCCCCTGACGCCGGAACTCTCCCTGCGCGCCGCCCTGACGCACTTCCAGTCGCTGCACGACCCTGGCCCGGACGCCTGGCACGACCTGCTGCTCGCCGCCTGCCAGAGCATTCCGGGCGCCGAGACCGGCAGCCTGCACGTCGTCGAGCAGGGAGACTTCGTGACCCGCGCGCAGATGGGCCTGCCGGGCGACCTGCTCGGTCAGCGTGTCCCCCCGAACGCCCAGCGCGCCTGGCACGGCGGTCCCGACGACCACTGGCTGGGCGGTCACCCACGCGTGCTGCGCGGCTACGCCATCGGCGCCGCCGCCCGCGCCGCCAGCGCCGCCGCCTTCCAGCCGGCCAGTGAACGCACCCACTGGAAGGCGCGGCTCGAAGGCGTGACCGAGACGCTGGGCGTACCCGTCACCGCCGACGGGCACGTCATCGCGTACCTGAACTTCGACCGCAGCGGCCCCGGCGTGGTGTTCGGCGCCGCCACGCAGGAGGTCGCCGTGGGCCTCGCCGCGCAGGTCGCGCCGCCGCTCGCGCCCCGCGCCCGCCGGGAACGCGAGGCGCAGCGCACCCGCGAACTCGAAGCGCTGGTGCAGATCTCGGCGGCGCTGCGTGACGCCCGCACGTCCGGGGACGTCACGCACGCCATCAACTCCATGGCGCACGTCGCCCTGAACGCCCGCCAGACCATCTTCATGCGGTACGACCCGGCCAGCGATACACTGGTCAGCAGCCTCCGCGAGGGCCTGCCCGCCGAGACGCCCACCCTCTCCCTGCGCCGCGGCCACGGACTGTCGTGGGCGGCCGTGACCGCACGCGACGTGATCCGCGTGAACAACATGGACGCCGACCCCCGCATCGTGCGGGTCGCGGGCGTCGCCAACGGCGCGTCCATGCTCGCACCCCTCCAGACCGCCGACCGACTGCTGGGTGTGCTGATCGTGATCCGCACGCACCCGTTCGGTGAGAACGACGCGCAACTGGCCCGCGCGCTGGCCGCGCAGGGCGTCACGGCGCTGGAACGCACGGAACGCATCCGCGCCATCGAACAGGGCCGCGAGGGCATCCTGGCCGCACTGGGCCGCGCCCTCGAAGCCCGTGACTTCGAGACGCGCGGCCACACCACCCGCGTCCTGAACCTGACCCTCCAGGTCGCGCGGCGCATGAACCTCTCCCCGGATCAACTCGAGGCGCTGCGGGACGGCGCGTACCTGCACGACCTGGGAAAGGTGCAGGTGCCGGACGCCGTGCTCCTCAAACCCGGCCCGCTGAACGCCGACGAGTGGGCCGTCATGCGCCAGCACGCCCAGGCCGGAGAGGAACTCGCGCGGCACATTCCGGGCTTCAGCCGCCACGCCCTGCAGGTCATCCGGCACCACCACGAACGCTGGGACGGCTCCGGGTACCCGGACGGCCTCAGCGGCGCGGCCATTCCGCTGCTGGCCCGCATCTTCACCGTCTGCGACGTGTTCGACGCCCTGACCAGCGCCCGGCCGTACAAACGCGGCTGGTCGGTCCCCGAGGCCCTCGCCGAGATCCGCTGCCAGAGCGGCGCCGCCTTCGACCCGCAGGTCGTGCAGGCCTTCCTGGAATACATGAACGGCTCGCCCACCCTGCCCAGCCGGGGCGGCCCGGCCAGCATCCACCCGAACGTCCCGCGCACCGACCACCCGCCCGACGCCTGATACGGACTCCGATTGAATGGCTTTTGCAGCCGATTCAATCCGAGTCCGCAGCATGGATCAGGTGTACTTGAGGGCTTCCATCAGTTCCTCGACGATCTCCACGGAGTCGCCGCGCGTGCTGGCCGTGGCGACGTGCGCTTCCAGGTGGCCGCGCAGCACGACCTCGCCCGCGCCGGACAGGGCGCCCTGCACGGCCTTGATCTGCCGCAGCACGTCCACGCAGTAGGCGTCGGGGTTGTCCAGCATGCGCACGATGGCGTCCAGGTGGCCGCGCGCGATGCTCAGGCGGCGGGCGGCGCGTTTGCGGGCGTCCTCGGGCATGCACAGGTGATCGGGGCCGCTGTGGCAGGCGGGCGCGGGTTTGCCGGTCATGTCAGGCGAGGGGAGAGGCCGGAACGGCGATCTGCGCCTCGTACCCTTCCTCGACCACGGCGGCGATCAGGGCCTGCACGTCGGCGGGACCGGTGACGCTGGCGTGCCCGGACGCGAGGTCCACGCTGGCGCTCTGCACGCCGGGAACCTGTTGCAGGGCCTCCTGAACGGCTTTCTGGCAGTGTCCGCAGGTCATTCCGGTGATGGTCAGTTCGGTGCTCATGGCGCGATGCTATCCCCCCCCTGGGGGCCTGTCAATTGGCATTGCGGTGCGCGGCCGTCAGGTGTCCTGCGGGGGTGCGCCGTGCAGCCCGGCAGCAGCCTGCTGTGCGGCGGGTCAGTGTGGTCTGGGGTCTTGAAAGCTGGTTGGGTGGGCGCCTATCTTCAGGTCGTATCCCCCCAGGGGGGGTCTGGCGTCCGGGCCTCTGCCACGGTGCCCTCCGTCCCGACCCTGTCCGCCACTGCCTTTCCTGCCCGTCACTGGAGTTTCCGATGAGTCAGCCTGCCCACCCCAGCCCCTCTCCCGACCCCCGGCCCGGCCCAGACACGGCCAGCCCAGGCGCAGCCAGTCCTGTCACGGCCGAGTTCACCGTGCAGGGCATGACCTGTGCCAGCTGCTCGGCCCGCGTGGAACGCGGTCTGGGGAAGGTGGGGGGCGTGCAGCGCGCCCAGGTGAACCTGGCGACCGAGCGGGCCAGCGTGACCTTCGACCCGGCGCAGACCAGCCTGACGGCCCTGACCGCCCGCGTCCGCGAGATCGGGTACGAACCGCTGACCGCCACCGCCGACCTGAGCGTGCAGGGCATGACCTGCGCCGCCTGCGTGACCCGCGTGGAACGCGCCCTGAAGCGGGTGGAGGGCGTGCTGGACGCCCAGGTGAACCTCGCCACCGAACGCGCCCGCGTCACGTACCTGCCGGGCCGCGTGACCGACAGCGACCTGTCGGCGGCCGTCACGCGGGCCGGGTACGCCGTCCTGACCGGCGCGGACAGCGGCGTGCCGTCCGCGGCGGGCCGCGCCGCGCTGGAACAGGCGGCCCGCGACGACCACGAACGCAGTCTGGAACGCGACCTGCGCGTCAGCGCCGCCTTCGCCGTGCCGCTGCTGCTGCTGGCCATGCTGCCCATGATGTGGATGCCGCTGCACATGACACTGACCGGCCTGCTGGGCGAACGCGGCCTGAACGTCCTGATGCTGCTGCTGGCCACGCCCGTGCAGTTCGGGCCGGGCCGCCGCTTCCTGCGCCTCGGCTGGAACAGCCTGCGCCACCGCAGCCCCGACATGAACGCCCTGGTCATGATCGGCACGGGCGCCGCGTACCTGTACTCGCTGCTGGTCACGCTCGCCCCCGGCGTGTTCCCGGCCGGGACGGCGCACGTGTACTTCGAGGCGAGCGCCGTCGTCATCACCCTGATCCTGCTGGGCAAGGTGCTGGAGGCCCGCGCGAAGGGACGCAGCAGCGCCGCCATGACCGCCCTGCTGCGCCTGCAACCCACCACCGCCCGCGTGGTCCGGGACGGGCAGGACACCGACATTCCCACCGCCGACGTGCGCAGCGGCGACCTGATCCTGGTGCGTCCCGGCGAGCGCGTCCCGGTGGACGGTGAGGTGCAGAGCGGCGAGTCCTGGGTGGACGAGAGCATGCTGACCGGCGAGAGCGTTCCCGTGCACAAGGCGGCGGGCGCGGCCGTGACGGGCGGCACCGTGAACGGCGCGGGCGCCCTGACCTTCCGCGCCACGCACGTCGGCGCGGACACCGCCCTGGCCCGCATCACCCGGCTGGTCGAGGACGCCCAGGCCAGCCGGCCGCCCATCCAGGGTCTCGCGGACCGCGTGGTGGCCGTGTTCGTGCCGGTCGTGCTGGCCGTCGCGGCCCTGACGTTCCTGACCTGGCTGCTGCTGGGCGGCCCGCAGGGCCTCAGTCACGCGCTGGTGAACACGGTCGCCGTGCTGATCATCGCCTGCCCGTGCGCCATGGGCCTCGCCACGCCCACCAGCGTGATGGTCGGCACGGGCCGCGCCGCCAGCCTGGGCGTGCTGTTCAAGAGCGGCGCGGCCCTGGAGGCCCTGCACCGCGCGCCCGTCATCGCGCTCGACAAGACCGGCACCCTGACCCTGGGCCGCCCGGAACTGACCGACCTGATCCTGACCGGCCCGCACGCCGGCCCTGACGACCGCACGGCCGCGCTGACCCTGATCGCCGCCGCCGAACGGGGCAGCGAGCACCCGGTCGCGCAGGCCATCGTGACGGCCGCCCGCGCCGGGGGCCTGACCCTCCCGGACGCCCAGGAGTTCCGCGCCCTGCCCGGCGAGGGCATCGAGGCGACCGTGAACGGGCAGCGCGTGCAGGTCGGCAGTGACCGCCTGATGACCCGCCTGGGCCTGAACGTCGCCCCTCTGACCGCCCAGACCGACGCACTGGCCGACCTGGGCCGCACGCCCCTGTACGCCGCCGTGGACGGCCACATCATTGCCGCGCTGGCCGTGGCGGACCCCATCAAGCCCGGCAGCTTGGAAGCCGTGCAGGCCATGCAGACCAGTGGCCGCCGGGTCGTCATGATCACCGGCGACCACGCCCGGACCGCGCAGGCCGTCGCCCGGCAACTCGGCATCACGGACGTGCGCGCCGAGGTGCACCCCGCGCAGAAAAGTGCCGCCGTGAAGGAACTCCAGGCGGCCGGGCAGCGCGTCGCGTTCGTCGGGGACGGAATCAACGACGCGCCCGCCCTGGCGCAGGCGGACGTGGGGGTCGCCATCGGCACCGGCACCGACGTGGCCGCCGAGACGGCCGACGTGATCCTGATGTCCGGCGACCTGCGCGGCGTTCCGAACGCCGTCGCCCTGAGCCGCGCCACCCTGAACAACATTCGCGGGAACCTGTTCTGGGCGTTCGCGTACAACGTCCTGCTGATCCCGGTCGCCGCCGGTGTGCTCGAACCCGCCCTGGGCCTGCGCCTGAACCCGGTGCTGGCGGCGGCCGCCATGGGTCTGTCCAGCGTGTTCGTCCTGAGTAACGCCCTGCGCCTGCGCGGCTTCCGGTCCCCGCTGACCACCCCGGCCGCCGTTTGAGGGTGCCGCCAGCACGCTGATCTCCCGCGGGAACGAACCTTTCCGTTCGCGCTGTGGCGTCCTGTCCCGGCTGCCCACCCTGTGCCGGTCACCTCCAGGCTGGTCACGGGGTTCTTAATGAGGGCTTCATGGAGCGCCGTCTCACATTGACGGGCGGGCTGCGCGGACTAGAACGGAAGGCATGCAAAGCGTTAATCCGGCCACCGGCGAGACTTTCGCCACCTACGACGAGCACACCACCGAGCAGGTGCAGGCGGCCATCGCGGCCGCCCACACGGCCTACGGCGAGTACCGCCGCACCACCTTCGAGCAGCGCAGCGCGTGGATGAACGCCGCCGCAGACGTCCTGGCACGCCGCGCCGGGGAACTCGCGCTGCTCGCCACGCAAGAGATGGGCAAGACCCTGGAGGCCGCGCGGCAGGAAGTCCTGAAGTGCGCCTCGGCCTGCCGGTACTACGCCGAGCATGCCGGGGCGTTCCTGGCGCCCGAACCCGTGCAGACCGAGGCGGACGAGGCGTTCGTGACGCACCAGCCCCTCGGCGTGGTGCTGGCCGTCATGCCCTGGAACTTCCCGTACTGGCAGGCGTTCCGGTTCATCGCGCCGACCCTGATGGCCGGGAACACCGGACTGCTCAAGCACGCCAGCAACGTGCCCGGCTGCGCCCTGGCGATCGAGGACGTGCTGCGCGAGGCGGGCTTCCCGGCGGGCGTGTTCACGACCCTGCTGATCGGCAGCCGCGACGTGGAAGCCGTCCTGAAGGACCCGCGCGTGACCGCCGTGAGCCTGACCGGGTCCGAGGGCGCCGGGCGGGCCGTGTCCGCCACCGCCGGGGGTGAACTCAAGCCCGCCGTGATGGAACTGGGCGGCTCGGACCCGTTCATCGTGATGCCCAGCGCCGACATCGAACTGGCCGCGAAGACGGCCGTGACGGCCCGCACCATCAACAACGGTCAGAGCTGCATCGCCGCCAAGCGCTTCATCGTGCATTCGGATGTGTACGACGCCTTCACGGACGCGTTCGTGGCTGGCCTGGAGGCCCTGAAGGTCGGGAACCCGGAACTGGAAGACACCGACGTCGGCCCGCTCGCCACGCCGCAGATCCGCGAGGACATCCACAAGCAGGTGCAGGACGCCGTGAGCAAGGGCGCGCGCGTCCGCACGGGCGGGCAGCTGCCGCAGGGGCCGGGCAACTACTACCCGGTCACCGCCCTGGACGGGCTGACCCCCGACATGGACGTGTGGCTGGAAGAGACCTTCGGGCCGGTCGCCCTGATCTTCCGGGTGCAGAGCCTCGACGAGGCGGTCGAACTGGCGAACACCACCACCTTCGGGCTGGGCAGCAGCGCCTGGACGAACGATACGGCCGAGCGGGAACGCTTCATCGCCGACCTGGAGGCCGGGTCGGTGTTCATCAACTCGATGGTCGCCAGCGACCCGCGCCTGCCGTTCGGCGGCGTGAAGAACAGCGGCTTCGGCCGGGAACTGGGCCGCCACGGCATCCTGCAATTCGTGAACATCAAGACCGTGTCCATCGGCGCGCCCGACGGCGCCCACCGCAGCAAGACCGAGTGATACGGACTCCGATTGAAAGGCGCCGTTCAATCCAAGCGGATTGCGAGCAGGAGAGGTCCATCTGACTGCATGAACATCTTCTCAAGCAGCGCCGCGCGGGATTCGCTTAAGTTAGGCGAATGTTCGGTGGCGAGCCTGGCGGGCTGGTAGAGGGCGGGCGCGAGCAGCACCTCCGGCGGTTGTACGTCGGCATGGCGCTGCTCGCTGCGCTCGTTCAGGCCTGCATTGCCCAGTACGCCCAGTCGAACGCTCTGCCGGGCCTGAACCTCCAGGCGTTGCTGGGCCTGGGGTTCAACCTGCTGCTGGTCGGTCTGGCCGCGTGGCAGCGGGTGCCCGCGCACGTGTTCCAGTTGATCCTGATCGTCAGCGGGCAGTTGTGGGTGCTGAGTTCCGCGCTGCTGTTCGTGCGGGCCGAGATCCCGTCTGCCACGCTGCTGGTCGGGTTCCTGACCATGGCGCTGTTCGCGTTCGCGTGGCTGCGCGCCCCGGCAGCGGCGGCCCTGACGCTGGCCGGGTACCTGCTGCTGGTCGGCCCGGTGGCGGCCGCGCGGCCACTGGACCCGCCGGGCCTGCTGATGACCGGGTTCGCCGCGACCCTGATCTGGTTTCTCAGTGCGCACGGGCAGAGCCTGCACCGCGCGCACCTGCGTAACGACGCCCTGGCGACCCTGGCCTTCACGGACCCGCTGACCGGCGTGCTGAACCGCCGTTCGGGCCGTGAGCGGCTGGACGGAGCGCTGCGCGCCGCCCGCGCCCACCCGCAGCGGCTGGCGGCCGTCCTGATCGACATCGATCACTTCAAGCGCGTGAACGACAGCCTGGGTCACCACCGGGGCGACGAGATCCTGATCGCGCTGGCCGACCTGCTGGAACGCAGCGTGACCCCGCAGGACGCCGTGATCCGCTGGGGCGGCGAGGAATTCCTGCTGCTGCTGGCCGGACGCGACCCGCAGGACGCGCAGGCGCTCGCGTGGCAGGTCGTGCGGGCCGTGCGGGCGCAGCGGTTGCCGGGGTTCCCGCCCGTGACGGTCAGTGCCGGCATGGCCCTGGCCTCCGAGGCGGAGGGCGTGCCCGGGTGGCTGGCCCTGGCCGACGCGCGCTTGTACGCCGCCAAGGACGCCGGACGTGACCGCGTGGTGCATCAGGGGAGCCGTGAAACGCCGCACGCGCAGGCCCCACCTTCATGAAGACGGTCTGCGAAAGGGCGGCTGTGACGATCTTCACCGCTGCGTGGGCATGTGAAAGACGCGCGTAAGGGTCCCCCCCGCAGGATGAAGACATGAACGACCGACGAGACTCCATGCAGGGCCTGCTGAGCCTGCTGGCCGTGCTGGGCAGCAGCGCCCTGAACTACGGGTACACGCTGCTGCTGGGCCGCTGGCTGGACCTGCCGGGTTACGGGGCCTTCGCGGCGTTCACGTCCCTGTTCATGCTGACGGCCGCGCTGCCCATCGCGTTCCAGCAGGCCACGTCCCGCCGTGCCCGGGGAGCGAACACCGGAACCGCCCTGCGCACGGGCGCTCTGGTGGGCGCGGCCCTGCTGCTGCTCTCGCCGCTGCTGGGGCCGCGCATCGGGGTTCCGGCCGTGTGGGTGGCGGCCTTCGCGCTCACGGTACCGGCCATGGTGCTGCTGGGCGCGTGGCGCGGCGCGGCCCAGCGGGACGGCCGCAGCGCCGCGTTCGGCTGGAGCCTGATGACCGAGCACGGCGCAAAGGTCGCCCTGACCGCGCCGCTGCTGGCCACGCTGCCCGGCCCGGCCGCCGCCGTGACCGCCACCCTGCTGGGCCTGCTGCTGGCCCTGCCAGTCGTGCGGCCCCGCCCCGCGCTGGCTGCTGCCAGCGTGACCACTGTCACGGGCGGCCGTGAGGGCAAGGCCCCCCTGACCTTCGTGGCCGCCGCGCAGAGCGCCCTGCTGTACGGCGACGTACTGCTGGCCGGCGTGCTGCTGCCCCCCGCCGACGCCGGTGCGTACGCGGCGGCCGCCACGCTGGCGCGCGTGGTGTTCTTCGCCGGGTGGGCCGTGCAGGTCGCGGCGTTCCCGGTCGTGGCGCGCCGCGTGGCGGCCGGGGAGCGCACGGGGCCGCTGCTGGGCGCGGCGCTGGCGGCCACGCTGGTCATCGCGGGCCTCCCGGCGCTGCTGTTCGCGCTGGCGCCCGCCTGGAGCGCGCAACTGGCCTTCGGGACCGGCATGAGCGGCGCGGTGATTCCGCTGCTGTCCCTGACGGGCCTGGGCACCCTGGCGCTCACGGTGGCCGCAACGGCCCTGAACCACGCGCTGGCGTCCGGCGGGGCGGCCGTGCTGTGGCGCGTGGGCGGCGCGTACGTGGCGGCCAACCTCGTGACGCTCGCCTGCGCGTTCCTGATCTCCCCTGAACCCTCTCACCTCGCGCTGGCCGCCCTGGCCGGCAAGGCGACCCTGATCGTCATGGCCACCCTCGTCCTTCTCCCCACCACCCGGAGGTTCCCTCATGTCCTACCCCGCCTTTGAACAGTGGCGCGCCCAGCCCCTCGACCGGGTCACCCTGAGCATCGTCATTCCCGCGTACAACGAATCCGAGCGGATCCTGCCGACCCTGGCGGCCTTCGCCATCAGTGTCAGCGGCGACGGGGAACCATGGGAACTGATCGTCAGTGACGACGGCAGTCGCGACGGGACCGCCGACCTCGTCGAGAGCCTCGGCTGGGCGAACCTGCGGGTCATCCGGCACGCGAACACCGGTAAGGGTGGCGCGGTCCGCCGGGGCGTGCAGGCCGCGCGCGGCGAACTGGTCCTGTTCGCCGACGCCGACAACAGCACCCCCATCGAGGAACTCCCGCGCCTGATCGCTGCCGTGCGCAGCGGCTCGCACATCGCCATCGGGTCGCGCGCCGCCGAGGGGGCCGAGGAGACCGGCAAGAGCCCGGTGCGCCGGGCCGTGTCCGGGGCCCTGCGCCGCGTGACGCGCGCCGTGACCGGCGTGAAGGCCGAGGACACCCAGTGCGGCTTCAAACTGCTGCGCGGCGAGGTGGCCCGCGACCTGTTCCGGCGTGGGAAACTCGACGGGTTCTCCTTCGATCTCGAACTGCTGTACCTCGCGGCGCGTGACGGTCTGCGCGTCACGGAAGTCCCGGTCCGCTGGGTGGACGCCCCGGACAGCAAGGTCGACCCGCTGCGCGACTCCGTGAAATTCCTGAAGGACATGCTGGCCCTGCGCCGCCTGCACGCCCGCCCCGAACGCCGCCCGGAGGACCCCATGCACCTTGCCATCGTGACCGCCTTCCCGCCCGGCCGCCGCAGCCTCAACGAGTACGGCCTGCACCTGTCGCGCGTGCTGAGCGAGAAAGAAGAGGTCGGCCGCGTGACCATCATCGGGGACCGCGTGAGCCCCGAACTGGCCGCGCAGGACGCCCCGAACGTCCGCCGCGTCTGGGATTTCAATGACCCCCTGAGCGCCGCGCGCATCCTGCTGGCGCTGCGCCGCGCCCGCCCGGACGCCGTGATCTTCAACCTGCAGATGGCCAGTTTCGGGGACCGCCGCGTGCCCGCCGCGCTGGGCCTGCTGACCCCGCTGCTGTCGCGCCTGACCGGCACGCCCAGCGTCACGCTGCTGCACAACCTGTTCGAAACGGTGGACCTGGACCGCGCCGGGTTCGGCGGGAATCCCGTCAAGACCGCCGTGACCCGCGCGTTCGGGCAGCTGTTCACGCGGGCGCTACTCGGCTCGAACCTCGTGGCGACCACCATGCCCCGTTACGTGAAACTGCTGCGCGACAACTACGGCGCGCGCAACGTGTTCCTCGCGCCGCACGGCACCTTCCAGGTTCCGCAGCCGCCCCAGCCGTTCCCGGACGTGCCCACCGTCATGACCTTCGGCAAGTTCGGCACGTACAAACGCGTGGAAGTCCTGATCGAGGCGCACCGCCGCCTGCTGCTGCGCGACCCCCGCACCCGGCTGGTCATCGCGGGCAGCGACACGCCCAACGCGCCCGGTTACCTTGAGGGCGTGCGGCAGGCCACGCAGGACATCCCGAACATCACCTTCACCGGGTACGTGGCCGAGGAGGACGTGCCGCGCGTGTTCAGCGACTGCACGGTCGTCGCGTTCCCGTACAGCGCCACGACCGGCAGCAGCGGCGTGCTGCACCAGGCCGGAGAGTTCGGGCGGGCCGCCGTGATGCCGCGCATCGGGGACCTCGCGGACCTGATCGAGGAGGAAGGCTACCGCGCCGAGTTCTTCACGCCCGAAGACGCCGACAGTCTCGCCGACGCCCTGTGGCGCGTGCTGGGTGATCCCCGGCAGGCCGCCGTGCTCGGCCAGGCCAACTGGCGCGTCGCGTCCGGCCTGCCGCTGGCAGACGTGGCAGACTGGTACCTGCTTCACCTCGAGGAACTCACTGGCCGCGCCCCCCACCCCTTCATTCCCTCCCAGGAGGCCCAGGCATGACCCGACCACCCGTGAATCTGAATATCGACGTCCAGGGCGACGAGATCGCCCGCTCGGTCCACCTGAGCGGCCGCCTGGACGCCCACCAGGTGCCCGCCTTCCTGGGGGCCGCCGAACCGCTCGCGCAGAGCACCACCCTGGACCTGGGCGGCGTGACCTTCATGGACTCCAGCGGTCTGGCCGCGCTGGTGAAACTGGTCCGCGCGGCCCGCACGCAGGGCGGTGCGCTGGAAATCGTGAACGTGCAGGACGCCGTGCGCCTCGCCATGGAAATCACCGGCCTGTACGCCGTGCTGCCCATCCGGACCGCCTGAGTCTGCTGTGAGCGGCCCGTTCAGCGACCCGCCCCAGCCGGACGACGGCCGCGACACGCTGTTCGCCGAACTGCTCGAACAGGTCGCGGACCTCAGTGACCAGCTGGTGTTCCTGCACCGCCTGATCCCGCAGGCCCTGGCCCTGAGCAGCAAGGAGCAGGCCGCCGAACTCGTGCAGGAGGCCGCCGCGCTGATCAACACGCCCCGCGCCGCCCTGTACCTGGATGGCCAGTGGATCAGCGCTGCGCCCGGCTGGCTGCGCGACCGGCCAGCGCCGCGCCGCCCGACCGTCCTGCCCGCTGGGGAGCTGCACACCGGCGCGCCCTACGACGATGCGTGGCGGCCGACCGCCGTGCTGCTGATCCCCTGCCAGAACGGCTGGCTGGCCATGTGGGGCAAACGGCAGTTCCAGGCCGGGGAGCGCAGCCTGATCGAGGCGCTCGGCAAACTGCTCGACGCGGCCCTGCAGGCCCAGCAGGCCCGCGTGGAGGCCGAACGCTACGCCCTGCAACAGCGTGACCGGGTGCAGGCGCACGCCGTGTGGCGGGCCGTGGCGCCCGAGACGCTGGTCACGCCGCCCGGCTACCACCTGAACCTGCTCAGCCAGCCCGCCAGTGACTTCGGCGGGGACTTCCAGTTCCAGGAGGGCGAGTGGATCGTGGTCGGCGACGTGAGCGGCAAGGGCCTGCCCGCCGCGATCATCACGGCCATGTTCGCCACGTCCTTCACGGTCGCGGCCCGCAACGCCTCGCTCAGCGAGGGACTGACCGAGGCGCTGCACGACCACCTGGAACGCTCCGGGGCGTTCTGCACGCTGGCCGCCATGCAGATCCGCCCGGACGGCGCGCTGCGGGTCTTCAACGTCGGGCACCCGCCCGTGCTGCTGCGCCGCGCCGACGGCACCCTCGAGGAGATCCGCGCCAGCGCCCCGCCCATCGGGACGTTCCCGCTGCTGCACCTGGACGTCGAGCGGTTCTGGCTGCACCCGGGCGACGCCCTGATCGTGTACAGCGACGGCCTGTTCGAGGCCGAAACGCCAGACGGCGAAGCCTACGGCCTGGGCCGCGTGTTCGACCTGGCCCGGCGGGTCGTGCCCGGCACCTTCAACCAGGCGGCCGTGCAGGCCCTGAGCCCGTACGTCATCAACGACGACCTGACCCTGCTGACCCTGCAACGCGACACGCACGCGCGCGGCGCGCACCGCACCCTGCCGGGCGACCTGGCCGACCTGCCCCTGATCGGGGACGCGCTGCGCGAGGCGCTGCCCGCAGGCCACCCGGTCCTGATGCCGGCCGAACTGGCCGTCACGGAACTCGTCGTGAACGCCATCCGGCACGGCGGCGCCACCCGCGTGGACCTGCGCGTGCACGCCAGCGGCGACGACGCCCTGCTGACCCTGACCGACAACGGCGCGCCGTTCAACCCGACCCGGCAGGAGGAACGCAGCGCCGGGGAACTGCGCGAACACGGCTACGGCCTGCTGATCGCCCGCCGCTGCTCACGCGAGTGGCATTATGCGAGAAAGGGCGACCTGAACCGCCAGACCCTGCGCCTGCGCGTCCCGGCACCCGCCGCGCCCGCCGAACTGTCCGACCTGGCGGCCCTGCTGCTCTGACCTGCACGGCGCTGACCTGCGCGGCCGCCCCCTCCCCCCGACCGAGCCTCACCGACCAAAGGACCTCACTGACATGTCTTTCAGCTACTCCGCCACCGGTTCCCACCTGATCATCGCCGGCCGACTGGACGCCCAGAACGCCGCCGAGCTGCGCCAGACCCTGCGGGATCACGTCGCCGCGAACGCCGGGCCCGTCACGGTCGACCTGACCGACGTGCCGTTCATGGACTCCAGCGCCCTGGCCGCGCTGGTCGCCGCCCTGAAAGACTGCCGCCGTCAGGGCCGCGCGCTGTCCCTGAGCGGCGCGAGCGTCCCGGTCCGCGAACTGCTGTCCCTGACCATGCTCGACCGGATCTTCGGCCTCGGCGCCAGCGGGGTCCGCCCGTGACCTCCCACCTGCCCGCGAACGTCACGCTGTTCGGGCAGGTGCCCTCCAAGCACGTCCTGATCGTCGAGGACGCCCCCGGCATGCGCCTGCTGATCCGCCACATCCTCCAGCAGGGCGGCCATAAACCCATCGAGGCCGGGAGTGTCGAGGCGGCGCTGGAGGAACTGAAACTCGGCGCGGTCGACGTGATCATCACGGACCTGTTCCTGCCCGGCGACAGCGGCCTGGAACTGCTGCGCGTCCTGCACGGCGACCCGGACGCGCCGCCCGTGATCGTCCTGACCAGTTCGGGCGAGGACCGCCTGCGCGAGCGGGCCATGACCCTGGGCGCCCGCGCGTTCCTGAGTAAACCCTTCAGCCGCTACGAACTGCTGGACGCCGTGTTCGCCGCCGGCATGCAGCGCTGAGCATGCCCCGGGGCCGCGCCGCCTGCCTGCCCGGCCCATGACCGGGCCGCGCCGCTCCCGGCGGTTCAGGTTGCCTGCCCGCGCAGGCGCGGGGCCGGTCAGCCTGCTGGCACGCTACGCCGCCCTGCGCGCGGGCGTGATCCGCCGCCTGCCGCGCCGCGCGCAGGACGCCCTGAACCGCCGACCCCCCCGCGCTCCCCGCCCGGCCGACGAACTGCCGGTGCAGCGGCCCTCGCACGTCATTCCCGGCGCGACCCTCCCGCCGGACGAGGACGAACGCGCCGGGCGGCGCCTGCTGGTCTTCGCGCTGCTGATCGTGGTCGTCCTGCACGGCGGGCAGCTGATCAGCAGTTCGTTCACGCGCACCTACGACGCCCTGATTCACCTGTACTTCGGCGCGCACTACGCCAAATCCTTCTTCGACCCCTGGGAGAGCGGATGGTACACCGGGTTCTCGCTGACCTCGTACCCGCCGCTCAGTCACTACCTGATCGCCCTGTTCAGCCACGTGTTCGGCCTGATGGGCGCGTTCATGGCCACGCAGTTCCTGGCGCTGGTGGGCCTGACGGTCGGCATGTACCGCTTCGGGAAGGTGTTCGTCACGGCCCGCGCCGCCGGGTACGGCGCCGTCGTGCTGATGCTCTCGAGCGCCATTGCCGAGACCGTGCACGTGTTCGGGCAACTGCCCACCACCCTCAGCCTGGGCCTGCTGCTGAACGCCATTCCGTTCGCCGCGCGGTACGTGCAGACCGGCAAACGCGAACTGCTGCTCAAGGGCGCCATGTTCACGGCCGCCACGACCGCCGCGCACCACGTGACCACCCTGTTCGGCAGCGTGTTCTTCATCGCGCCCGTCCTGCTGGCCATCGTCCTCGAGGGGGCCTCGCGGCCCCGTGATTCCGAACCGCGCGGCGGCGGCCTGGCGCACCTGACCCGCCGCGTGTACCGTGTGCTGCCCCGCGTGTACCGCGCGGCGCTGTACGGCGTGTCGGCCATCACGGCGCTGGTCATGGTCGTGCTGCCCTACTGGCTGTGGAGCCGCAGCGACCCGATCACGCAGGTGTCCATCCCGCACGGCAGCCGCGGGAACTTCCTGGTGCGCACCGATTACGGGTTCATGTTCTGGCTGGTGCCGTGGGCCACGCTGCTGCCCATCTACTGGGACGCCGCGCGGCGCGGCCTGTACAGCCACCGCGGCATTCCGCGCTGGCCGATGCTGGCCAGCATCCTGCTGCTGAGTTTTCTGGGCACGGGCGGCACCACCCCGTACCCGAAGAAACTGCTGGGCGGCGCGTTCGACATCCTGACCCTGGACCGCTTCACGTTCTGGGCCGTGATGCTCATGATGCCCTTTGCGGGACTGGTCGTGGAATCCTGGCGGCACGGCGCGTGGCGGGTGTTCGTGCAGGCCCGGTTCGGGGCGCGCGTGCATCACCTGCTGGGGCTACTGTTCGTGACGCTGGCCGTCACCCTGACCTGCGCCATCAGCGCCCTGACGTACTACCGCAAGTTCCAGCCGCCGTTCATCGACGTGCGGCCCCTCGTGAAATTCCTGGAATCCGACGGGCATGACCGCTGGCGGTACATGGTGCTGGGCTTCGGGGATCAGATGGCGTGGCTGAGCGCCAACACGCACGCCACCACCCCGGACGGCAACTACCACAGCGCCCGCCGCCTGCCGGAACTGACCGCCACGCCCGTCGAGCGGCTGGAGGGCGCCAAGTACACGGGCGTGCCGGGCCTGAGCAGCCTCACGCAGTTCCTGACCACGCCCGCCCGCTACAACCTGCGGTACATGCTCTCGAACGACGCCTTCTACGACCCGGCGCTGCACGCGCTGGGCTGGTCGCGGCTGGGCACGCTGGAGGGCGGCATCATGGTCTGGGAGCATCCGGGCATTCCGCCGGTGCAGCCGCGCCTGCCGCGCCGTGAACTCCCGGCGTGGCAGCGGCTGATGTGGGCGCTGCTGCCCAGCGGCGCGGCCGCCGGGGCGCTGCTGACCCTGCTGGTCCGCACGCCCGCCACCCTGCTGGGCCGGTCGTTCTGGCCGTGGGTGCGTCTGCTGGCCGAGGACAGCCGCGACCCGCCGCCCGGCGAGAGCGGCCGCTGGTGGGACTCGTGGGTGCGCCGCCTGCCGTTCCGCGCGTGGCGGGCTGCGCGCCTGAAAACCCCGCGCCTGAGCCTGCGCCGCCGCCTCGTGAACAGCGTCCTGCTGGCCGGGGCGCTGCTGGGCGCCGCCGCCTTCACCGCCGACCGCCTGCGCCCCCGCGACACGGCGCAGGGCGCGGTCCTGAAGTACTGGGACGCCGTGGACTTCAAACGCTTCGGGGACGCCTACGCGATGATCGACCCGCAGAACGGCCTGAACGAGGAACGCTGGCGGCTGGACCTGTCGGTCGTGGGGGGGCTGCGCACCGGGTACGCGAAACTCGACAGCCTCAAGGTCCGCAGCGTCACGTACAGCGGCCCGCGCGACCGGGTCGGCACGACCGCCAGCGCGGACGTGGACCTCGTGTGGTTCACGGCCTTCGGGAACCTCTCCGAGAGCATCACGCAGGAACTGCGCCTGACCCCGCGCGGCTGGCGCATCATGGCCGAACCGCAACTGGGCATCCGGCCGCCGCGCCGTTTCCAGCCGCTCCCGACCCTGAACCTCAGCGCCCCGCCGCCCGGCGACCAGCCGACCGAGGTGCGGGTCCTGAATTCCCGGCTGGTGTCGTTCCGGCGTGAACCGGGCGGGCCGCGCACCGTGGCGGTCGTCGGCGAGGCGCAGAATGTCGGGGCGTCCCCGGCCGCCGTGGAGATCACGGGCGCCGTGCAGGACCACACGGGCAGCGAGATGGCCCGCAACACCGCCGCGCACCGCGCCCTGCACTGGCTGCTGCCCGGCGAGCGCACGCCGTTCGTGGTGACCTTCGACGGGCCGGGCATGACCGTCACGCCCGGCGCCGTCCGCGCCTACAGCGTCCGCGCGGACGGCTGGGTCACCTCGCGCGGCCTGGACCGCAGCCTGAACATCTGGCGGCGCGGCGACGAGGTCCGCATCGAGAACCACGGCGCGGGCGAGGCGACCATCACCAACGTCCTCGAAGCCCTTCAGGACGCCGCCGGGACCGCCTGGGTCACGCAGACGTACCTGATGGAGGCCGTGCCGCCCATGCAGTCGCGCGCCGCGCCGCTGGTCACGGCCCTGCCGCTCGATTACCGCGTCCTTCAGCCTGCCCCGCTGGCCCGCGCCGGCACGCCCCGCCTGACTGGAACGGTCCTGTACGCGGACGCCTTCCGCCGCGAGGAACCATGACGCGCCGCCCCCCACGCACGCCCCTGCTGATGGCCCTGATGGCGCTACTGCTGCTGAGCGGCTGCCGCCCCGCCGGTCCCGCCGCGAGCACAGCGCCGCACAGTGGCCCTGGCAGCGACCCTGGCAGCGATCCGGACACCGTCACCCTGACCCGCCTGCCCACCCTGAGCCTCGGCACGCGCGGCGAAACCCTGACCCTCAGCGCCGCCGGGCCGGACGGCGCCACCTGGTGGCTGACCTGCGACACCCCGGCCGGGCCGCTGCGCTGGAACGGCCCGGCCAACCAGCCGGTCGCGCCGCGCCCACTGCCCCCGCAGGCGCACCGCTGCGACGCGAGCCTGCACGCCCCGGCCAGCCCGGACAGCGCCGCCCCGGCCGGCACCGGCACCCTGCTGCTGCAACGGACCCTGCGGCTGCCGCGCCCGGTCCCGCCGGTCAGAGAGGTCCCGCCAGTCAGCGAGGTCACGGCCGCCACCGCGCCCGCCACCCGCCCCGGCAGCGCGGTCACGGTCGCCAGTGGCACAGTCACGGTCACCCCGGCGAGGCTGCGGATCGGGCTGCGCGAACCGTGGCTGCTGCGTGCCGGCCTGCGCGGCCCGGACGGTCAGCCCGTCCCGGACGGCGTGGCGGTCCTGCTGACAGCGCGCGGCGCGGGCGGCGAGACCCTGAGTGCCACGCGCGTCACCGTGAACGGCGAGGCGCTGTGGCAACTCACGCCGGAAACGCCGGGCGAGTTCACCTTCACCGCCCGCGTGATCCGCGCTGAGCAGCCGGACGCGTGGCGCGGCGCGGCCCGCGCGCAGGCCGTCAGCGCGCTGCTCGGCGCGGCCCCGCAACTGCTGTGGGCCGGTGACGAGCTGACACTGGGACCGCTGCGCTGGGTGACCGGCGCCCTGCCGGACGACGGCACGCCCGTCACACTGCACGCCCTGTCCCGGTCCGGGGCGACGCTGTGGTCGGCAGTCCTGCCGGTCGCGCAGGGACAGGTGCGGGCGCGCGTGCCGGACGTGCGCGGCGCGGTCAGCCTGCGCGTCCGTTTCGCCGGGCAGGAAGTGAGGTTCCCGTGGCAACACTGAAACGGACTCCGATCGATTCGCTGACAACGCGGGGCACGGGCAGCTTACGGACGAAACAGAGGGAATCCGCATGAAGTCCCCACCCGTCCCCCCACCCAGCCCGGACCCTGCGCGCAGCCAGCGTCCCTCGCTCCTGACGACCCTGAAACGCGCCGTGTTCGTCCTGATCCTCGCCGGGACGCTGCTGGCGGGCGCGGCGGCCGTGTTCGTGACCGCGCAGGGCTTCGCGCGCGTGAACCGCGTGCAGAACCAGGCGGACGCCCTGAACTTCGCGCGCCGCTCGGAACCCGTCACGTCCCTGCGCTGGCAGCCCGCCCCGCCCGGCGTGCGCGTCCCGGACGGCGTGACCCTCGAAGACATCGCCGACGCGTACCTGCTGGGCCACTCGGAACTCACGTACGCGGGCCGCAGCGGCGAGCAGATCGGCCTGAACGGACGGTTCAGCGGCCCGGCGCTGACCCTGGCCCTCACGGTCAGCGCCCAGCCGGACCGGGTGCTGCTGCTCGACTGGGCGCACCAGGCCACCCCGCTGGACTACGCGGCCGACGGCACCCGCTTCACGCTGCGGGACCGCTTCTGGCTGCTGGAGGCCCGGCCCAGCCCGGACGGCCTGAAGGACCTGCGCTGGACGGTGCGTACCCAGCAGGTCACGCTGCGCCGCACCCAGGAAGAATGGCGCACCGACGACTGGGCCGTCCTGAACGACGCCCAGCCCACCCTGACGCCCCCGCCGCCACTGCCCGTACGGACGTGGCGGGCCGTGACCCTCCCCGACGACTGGCACCTGTGGCCCGGCCCCCGCTGGAAGGCCACGCTGCGCGCCGCGCACGCCGCCGGACTGCGGCAGGTGACGCTGCCCATGAGCGCCATCCTGTCCCGGCAGCAGGTGGCAGCCATCGCGGACGCCCTGGCCGGCCTGCACGCCGCCGGATTGCAGGGTGTGGTCAGCATTGACGGCCCGCTGACCCTGGACAACCTGCAGACCCGCCTGGCCATCGCGTCGGCCAGCGCCGGGGCGGACGCCTTCGTGCCCGGTTCGGTCGCCGCCGCCAGCCTCGACACGCGCGCCGCGCTGCTCTCACTGCGCATGACGCACCCGGACCTGCAGCTGCTCGCGCCGGTCAGCGGGACGGAACCCGCCCAGCCGCCCACCCAGCCGCTCACCCGGTCGCCCGGCGCGCTCCCCCCACTGACCGATCTCCTGTCTGCCCGCGTGCAGACCGCCGCGCCCGGCGCGCAGGCCCCGGCGGCCCCGCAGGTGCTGCTGGACGTCCCGGCCGTCAAGGGCCTGCCGCTCCCGCTGCCCATCCCGGTGCCCGGCGCGCAGGCCGCCCACGAGGCCGCGCAGGCGGACGCCGCGTGGCGCGGCGGCTGGAACGCCGGACTGCTTGAAGAGGTGCTGGTCATAGACCCGGACAGCGGCCTGCCGGTCCAGACCCCGCAGCGGCCCTTCACCCTCACCCCCGCAGGGGAGCAGCTGCTGGGCACGCCCGCCCCGGCAGGGGAGACTCCATGAGGGGACCCCCCTCGGGCCGTCACTCCTGCGCCTGATCCTGTGAACTCTGATCCGGCCCGTTCCGGCCCTGTCTGGTTCGACCCTGCCCGGTTCGACCCTGCCACGCCCTGAGCAGCGCCGCGCCCAGCAGTGCGCCCGCCAGGGCCGGCCACAGGTCCGCCGCCCAGCCCAGCAGCCACGCCAGCAGTCCCGGCGCCGGGCGTTGCGGGTCCGTCCAGCGAGCCAGGGGCGTGAACGACCCGTCGGGCGTCAGGAAGCCCGCCCGGTCTGGCCTTCCGTACAGCACGCCGACCTCCACGGACCCGCGCGGGTGGGCGCGCAGGAACGCCCGCAGCTGCCAGCCGCGCCGCGCCGCGCCCAGCCGCCCCAGCGGACGGCGCACTTCCCGGAACACCGGCGCCTGCGTGTCGCCCGCCACGAAGTCCGCCCCCAGTCCCGCCCCGTTTCCCTTGCCGCGCAGGCCCAGCGGCAGCTGCGCAAAGCGCGCCCGCACCGACTGCCGCCACACGCCCAGCATCTCCGGGTCCGGCGTGCGTCCCGGCGAGAGAATTATTCCCGCCAGCCTCGGGCCGTCCCGTTCGTCGGCGCCCAGCGCGGCGTGCAGGGTCCGCAGGCCCGCCACGTCCAGCTGCGCCACGCGCAGGTCCAGCAGCACCTGCACCCGCCGGGCGGCGGCGCGTGTCAGGATGGTGTCCAGCGCCGCGCCGTACCGGGCGGCGTTCCCGGCGCTGCGGTCCCCCACGACCGGCAGGATCAGCGTGTCGAGGTTCAGTTCCTGCACGGCGTCCACGTCGCGCGCCAGGGTGTCCGCGTTCCGTGCGGTCCAGTCGTCGTCCGCGCGGACGGCGCGGTAGGTGGGGCCGGGGCCGGGCTCGGGCGGGGCGGGCAGCGGGTCGTCCCGCAGGACCCGCCAGTGGTGCACGCGCCAGTTCCCGTCCCCGAGTTCCATGACCACGTCCAGTTCCCGCCGTGAGAGCCGGGACACGCCGCCGGGCCGGGGCGCGGCGTACGTGAACACGTCCGAGAAACTGACGGTAGCGCCGTCCGGCGCGAAGAACTGCATGGTCGGCGTGTGCGCCCACGTGACCAGCCCGCCGCTCCCGGACCGCGCCGCCTGCCGCGCGTCGTCCAGCGCGCCCTGCTGGAACAGGTCCCGCAGGCCCTCCAGGTTTCCGCTGCCTGCCGCGAAGGCCACCTCGCGCTCGCCGCGCAGGTACGCGTCGGTCACGCCCTCGCGTTCGCTGGGCAGCAGGAATCGCGGGCCGCCCAGGTCCGGCTGCCATGCCAGCAGCCGCGCCCCGTTGCCCAGTGACCCGGCGCCCGTGCTGGCGTCCAGGGTTCCCTGCGCGGACCGGCAGCCGCCCAGCAGCGCCGCTGTCAGCAGCGCGGCCAGCAGGACCGGCAGGCGCGGCGCGGCAGAGCGGGTCATGCCCGCATTCAAGCACAGCGTCCGCCCCGGCCCGCCCTGGACTCCCGGACCCTGGCCCGCTCTTACCCGCCCCGCTCTCATGCACCTGGCTGGACGGGTTCCTGCCGCCCGGCCGGGCGGAGTCCGTAGGGGCCGCCGGATGCTCTACCCTGAGCGTGTGCCCAGGCCGCAGGAACCCGTGAGCGCTCCGGCGCGTGGCCGCGTGCGGCACCTGCCGGTGCTGGCGCCGCTGCTCGGCCCGGCCCGCCGACTCTCCCGGCGGGGCGGGGTGATGTACCGCTGGGCGCGGCGGCAGTGGCGGCGGCTGCGCCCGGCGCAGGGCGCGGCAGACGCGCCACGCCTGAAAAGCCGCCTGTTCCTGCTGGCCCTGATGCTGACCGGCGCGTACCACGGCACGCTGGTCATGACCCGCGCCTACGCCCGCGCGGACGGCGCAGGCAGCCTGCTGTTCCAGGCGAGCGCGTACGCCCGGAACCTGTTCGACCCCTGGGACGACCGCTGGTACGGCGGCGTGCCCCTGACCGGCCAGCCGCCGCTGGTGCCGCAGCTGATCGCGCTGCTGACCGCGCCGCTGGGCGTGGAGGGTGCGTTCGGCGCGGCGCAGTTCCTGAGCGTGGCGCTGCTGGTGTGGGCCGTGTACCGCGTCACCCTGACCGGCGTGAGCCTGCCCAGCGGCGCGGCCCTCGGCGGCAGCGCGGCCCGCGACTGGGGTCAGGGCGCGTCCGCGCAGGGAACGGCGCGGCGCGTGGCGGGCGTGGCGGCGCTGCTGTGCACGCTGAGCAGCGCCCTGACCCTGCAACTGAACGTGTTCGGGCATCACGGGTCCGTGCTGGGCGCGGCCCTGGCACTGCACGCCGCGCCGTCCCTGTGGGCGTGGCTGCGCGCCCCGGCCGGTCAGCGCGGCTGGGCGTCCAGGCGGGCCTTCGCGTGGCGGGCGGCGCTGCCGCTGCTCGCGGCGGGCACGGCCGACCCGGCCAGCGCCCTGCTGATCGGCCTGGGCGCCCTCCTGGCGGGACTGCCGCTGGGCGCGCTGCGGCCACCGCAGACAGGCGGGCCGCCAGCAGCGCGGCAGCGGGGGGCGGGCCGGGCGCTCATGGCGGCCGGACTGCTGCTGTTGCAGTACCTGCTGTCCGGCTGGGCCGGGTGGTTCTGGTCACCGGGGGCGTCTGCGCCGGACAGCGCGCCGCTGGCGCAGGGCCGCAGCGCGTGGCTGTGCCTGGGCCTGCCGCTCTGGAGTGTGCTGTGGACCCTGCCGACCCTGCCGGGCGTGTTCCGCTCCGGGCCGCGCCGCTGGGGTCCGGCCGCGCGGCTGGCACTGCTGGCCGCGCCGCTGCTGACGCTGTGCGCGCTGGGTCTGCTGGGCTTCAGTCCGCTGCGCGTGCCGCCCGAGACGCTGGCGTTCCTGGCGGCGCTGCTGCTGCTGCCGCTCTCGGCGCAGGTGGTCCTGCGCGCCTGGGACGCCGCGCGGCAGGTGGGCGCGCAGTTGCCGCTGATGCTGGCGGCCGCCCTGACGCTGCTGGTCACGGTGGGCCTGAACGCCCTGCCGCGCACCCGCGTGCTGGAGGGACCGGCCATCAACCTGCAACCCCTGCTGAACTTCATCGAGAAGGACGAACACTGGCGGTACCGCTACCTGACGGTGGGGTTCGGGCGGCAACTGGGGCTGCTGTCGGCGCAGACGCGCGCGGCGACCACGGTGGGGTTGTGGCACCTGCCGCCGGACCTGCCGCAACTGAACCCGGCGCCCACGGCGTACGCGGCGCTGCCCGAGCGGGCGGTCCTGCCGGGCTTCGGGTCGTTCGCGGAGCAGCTCACGCACCCGGAGCGCGCGTACCTGAAGTTCGTGTACGCGCGCGGCAGTGTCATGGACCCGCTGCTGTACCTGCACGGCTGGCATAACATCGGCACGCTGGAGAACGGCGTGAACGTCTGGGAGCGTGAGGATGTGCCGCCCATCCCGGCCCGCCTGCCGCGCAGCGCCCTGCCGGTGCCCGTGAGTGCCGTGTGGGGCGTGGGGCCGCTGCTGACGCTGACGCTGGCGCTGCTGGGCGTGCTGGTGGCCGGGCAGACCGAGCGCCGCCCGGCACCTGCACCGCTGCCCGCAGGATCGCTTACAGGGTCGCCGCTCATGGGGTCGCCGCGCGGGTCGCTGCACCCCCCGGCGTGGGTGGGGGACCTGCCGCCGCTGCCGGTCACGCCCGCCTCTGCCGCGCAGGCGCGGCCGCTCCGGCGCGCGGCGACCCTGCCGGTGCGGGTGGTGGCGTTGACGGTCCTGGCGACGCTGCTGGTCGCGGGTGGAGTGCGGTTCGTGCCGGGCTGGGTGACGGCCCGCGAGTGGGCGGCGCGGGTGGCGCACCCACCCGCGGGCGGCGGCCTGCGCGGCGAGTACGCCCGACTGGACGGCTTTCAGGTCCGCCTGACCCGCCCGTCCGGGCAGGCGGGGCTCACGGCGCGCGTCACGGCCCGCTGGTGGACGCCGCTGGGGACACGCACCACCTACCCGTCCGCGCACCTGACCCTCGGCCGGGGCGGCTGGACGCTCGCGCCGGACCCGCCGGGCGCGGCCCGGTTGCTGCCCGGCGTGCCGTCACCGCAGCCGGACGTGGCGTACTACCGCGCGCCGCGCCGCATCACCACGAACGCCACCGCGCCCGCCGACGTGCTCGACCGGCCCGTGGTGCAGGTCCTGAGCGCCCGCACGGTCCTGAACGGCGTGCGCGTCACGGCCGTCGGGGAACTGCTGAACGCCGACGCCCGCCCCGCCGACCTGACCCTGGGCGCGGCGCTGCGCGGCCCGGACGGGCAGGTGCTGGCGCAGGAGAACCTGGGCCTGCTGGGCGTCCACAAGTTGCGGCCCGGCGAGCGCACGCCCTGGCAGGTCACGCTGCCACCCCTGCCGCCCGGCACGGACCCGGCGGGCGTGACGCTGGAAATCGCGGCTCGGGCGGTCGTCACGGGCCGCAACCTGGAACGCAGTCTGGCGGCCCGCAGCCGCGTCACGGCGGGGGCGGGCGGGCGGGTGTCCGTGCAGGCCCGGAATGTCAGCACCCGGACCATCGCCACGCCGCAGGCACTGCTGACCCTGTACGACGCGCGGGGCGTGGCGTGGGTGTACAGCGCCCTCGGCCCGGAACTGCGGCCCGGTCAGAGCTGGAGGTTCAGCCTGCCCGCCACGCTGCCTGCCGGGGCGCGCCTGTTGCGGGTGGAGCCGCCGCCCAGACCGTACGACGGCACGACCGTCACGCCCGCCCTGACCGCGCCGGGATCATTCCCGCTGCCGGGCGGCGGGTCGTACAGCCTGGCCTTCCAGACGCTGCCCGCCAGCGAGGCGCCCTGATGTCCCGCCCGCCGTCCCGCCCGCTGCTCGTGTTGATCCTCTGCATGCCGCTGCTGGCCGCCTGCGCGCCCGAACGGTTCAGCCGCCCGGCGCTGAGCGTCACGCCGACCGTCATCGAACAGCCCGCCCCGGACCCATCCGCACCTGAGCAGCCCGCGCCGGACGGAACCGGGTCGCCGCTCCGGGCCGACACGCCTGCCCTGGGACTGGCCGTGACCGTCAGCGGCGCGGACCTGCCGGGCGGGGTGCCCGTCACGGTCACGCTGTTCGGCCCGGCAGGGGAGACCGTCACCCGCGCCGCCACCCGGCCGGGACAGGTCACGCTGACCGTCCCGTACGCCCGCGCCGGACTGACCCCTTACCTCGTGCAG
The DNA here is from genome assembly GCF_014648115.1 of Deinococcus seoulensis. Classification (NCBI taxonomy): domain Bacteria; kingdom Thermotogati; phylum Deinococcota; class Deinococci; order Deinococcales; family Deinococcaceae; genus Deinococcus; species Deinococcus seoulensis. The sequence goes on along the minus strand of NZ_BMQM01000011.1, from coordinate 43,631 downwards.
GTCGGCCCGCACCGCTTCGAGGGTCGCGTGACCCTGCGCCCCGGCCAGCCGGTCACGCCGCTGACCCTGAAGGTGGGCGCGCGGGGCGTGCGCGTGAACCGCCCGCGCCCCCCGGCGCTGGTGCTGCACCCGCTGGACGCCCAGGGGAACGTCACGGACCTGCCGGTGCGGGTGCTGATCGAACGGCCGGACGGCGTGACCCTGCGCCCGGTCGTGCCGGTGCGGCACCTGACCGCCTGGACGTTCCTCCCGCCGGGCCGCGTGACCGGCCTGCTGCGCGTCACGGCCGTCACGGGCGACGCGGCGGGCGAGGTGGGCGAGGTGGACCTGCTGCCCGGCCCGGTCGTCAGTGCCAGCGGGCCGGGCGGGGTGGGAACGGCGCTGCCGCGCGTGAGCGACCTGCGAGACGAACTCGGAAACCGCGTGGTGGACGGCGAGGCGATGCTGCTGGAGGGACAGGTGGACGGCTGGAACGTGCAGGTGCCGCTGACGCCGGTGGCGGGGCAGGCGCAGGGGTTCGGGGCGCTGCCGGACGGTCAGGCACGCGCGGAGGAACTGCGCCGCTGAGGTGGGGAGGCGAAACACGGCTCTTTTTTTATTGAGATGTATATGAAACAAGTGCTAGCAGCTAGCCCAGACGGCTTCGACTCGCATCCGCCCGGTCTAAGTCCGTATCAGTCGGTGGGTAGTGTGTCCGGCAGGGTGAAGCTGAAGGTCGCGCCCGCGCCTTTCTGGCCGCGTGCACAGACGGTTCCGCCATGCCTGGAGACCAGTCGGCGGACGAAGGCGAGGCCGGTGCCGGCGCCTTCGTACTCGTTCTGGTGGTGCAGGCGCTGGAACAGCTGGAACAGTTTGTGGCTGTACTCGGGGTCGAAGCCTGCGCCGTTGTCGGTCACGTCGATGCGCCAGCTGCCGGGAGTGCGGTGCGCGCTGATCTGCACGGTGGGGTCGGGGGTGGTGCGGGTGAATTTCAGGGCGTTGGCGCACATGACCTTCAGGATCGAGCGCAGGGCGCGGGCGTCTGCCTGGACGGTCGGGAGGTCCGGGGCATGCCACGTGACCACGTGGTCCGGTTGCTCGGCGTGCAGGTCGCGTTGCACCTCGCGCAGCAGGGTGTTCAGGTCGACGGGTCTGGGGCGCAGTTCGAGGCGTCCGGCGCGGCTGAAGTGCAGGACGCCCTCGATCATGCGGCCCAGGTTGCTGGCGCTGTCCTCGATGATCTGCAGGTACCGTTCGCGTTTCACGGTGTCGTCTGCCGGGAGACGCCGGGCGAGCCGGGCGAAACTCAGCAGGTGCCGCACGGGGGTCAGCAGGTCGTGCGACATGGCGTAGGTGATGTTCTCCAGTTCCTCGTTCGTCTGGAGCAGCAGTTGCCGTTCGCGGCGCAGGTGTTCGGTCTGCCGCTGCACTTCGGCGTCCAGGGTGGCATTCAGTTCCTCGAGGCGGCGTTGGGCGAGGACGCGTTCTGTGACGTCCCGTGAGACGATCAGCAGGGTGGGCATGGCGTCTGGCCGGGCGGGGTCCGGGAGGGGCGCGAGGGTCACGTCCCACCAGCGCGGCTCGCCTTTCATGGTGGGGCAGTACCCACTGAAGTGCGCCGGGCGTCCCTGGCGGGCCTGCGCGAAGGCGCCGAGCATCGCCGCGCGGTCTTCACCCTGCCAGAAGCCCAGCCAGTCGCTGCCCTGGCAGGTGCTGAAATCGTCGATCTGCATGGCAGCCTGCCCGTTGGGGTTCATGCTGAGCAGGTGCCCGTCGTGATCCACGATCTTGATGCAGTCCGGGCTGAGGTTGTGCACTTCCATCAGGTACGCTGAATCCCAGGTCAGCGTGCCCGCCATCGCCGCCGCAGGGACCCGGCCGCCGGACACGTCCGGCACTGCCGCTGGGACCTCCACTTCATTCAACGTTGACATCACCTTCATGGTACAGGCAGACGCACCTGCCGATGCCAGTCCAGCAGACGGTTCATACGGACTCCGACTGCACTGCGCGGCAGGGAAGACCAGACTCAGCAACACCGACCCCACGAACAGTGCTCCGGGGCTTCAGTGTTCCGGAGCTTCGCGGACGGTGTTGCGCCCGGCGGCCTTGGCCTCGTACATGGCGCTGTCGGCCGCTTTCAGGACCAACCGCAGGTCCCGCCCGGCCTGCAGGGACGCCAGGCCAAAACTGGCGGTCACGTGCAGGTCCGGTTCCACGTCCGACCAGTCGTGACCTGCCAGCGCGCGGCACAGGCGGTCGCAGACCTGCCGCGCCACCGGGAACGGCGTGCCGGCCAGGATCAGCAGGAATTCCTCTCCGCCGAAACGGGCCAGGCAGTCCTGCTCGCGGATCTCGGCCGTGAGGATCTGCACGACCCGCGAGAGGACCGCGTCCCCTGTCGCGTGCCCGTACCGGTCGTTCACGCGTTTGAAATGATCGATGTCCAGCAGTGCCAGTGCGCTCGGCTGCCCCAGGTTCGCGCGTTCCTGCAACTGTTCTAGGCGCTGCATGGCGGCCGTGCGGTTCGGCGCGCCCGTCAGCGGGTCACGCAGCGCCGCTTCTGCGAAGGCGGCGGCGCGGACCTCGGCCTCACTGACCTGCCGTTCGATCTGCCGTAACTGCGCGCCCTGCTGGAAGTACGCGCGGTACAGCGTTTCCAGTTGCCTGGTCAGGGCGCGCTGCACGCCGAACGCCTCCCGGTACTCCCCGAGGCGCGCGCGGGCGTCCGCCTGCGCCTGCATGGCCTGCGTGACCAGCAGGTCCTGCCCGGCGTCCTGAAAGGCATCCACGGCCCTGGCGGCGTCCTGAAAGGCGTCCGCGTCGTGCCCGAGTGCGCCGCGCAGCAGGCTGCGGTCCAGCAGCGCGCGCCCCAGCACGTGAGGACTGCCGCTCTCCTCCGAGAGTTGCACCCGTTCGTCTGCCAGCCGGTTCGCGGCCGCGTGGTTCCCCTGACTCCATTCCCACTCGGTCAGCGAGTCCAGCACCTCCGGCCGCCAGCGCAGACCGGGCAGGCGGTCCGGATGCTCCCGGTACGCCCGCAACGCCGCCACGGACGCCTTCAGCGGTCCGGCGGCCCGCGCGACCTGCGCCGCGTCCAGCAGGCCCAGCCGCGTGCCGCGCGCCGCGGCCTTCACCAGATTGATATGAAACGACGCTTCCAGCGTGTGCGGCGCGGAGACGCCGGGCAGGGCCAGTCCCCGCGCGAACGGCGAGTCCAGCAGGTCAAGCAGGCGCAGGGTCGCCTCGCGGTCCCGGCCGCGTTCCAGTTCGTAGTGCGAGGCGTTCACGGCCACCAGCGCCACGTCCCGCGCCTCGCCCGCCGCGCTGGCCAGTGCGTCCGCCTCCCGGAAGTGCTCCCAGGCGCCCAGGTCGTCGTACACGTCGAGCATCACCAGCGCGACCGTCACGTGCGCCCGCGCCCGGACACCCAGGTCACCCAGCGACCGCGCGAGGTCCAGGCCCGTCACGGCGTGCGTCATGGCCAGCGTCGGGTCGCCCAGGTCCATCGCCACGTACGCCGCGTCCCGGTGCAGGCGCGTCAGGGCCAGCGGGTCCAGTTCCGACGCGATCACCGTCTGGAGTTCCTGCAATTCCAGTTGCAGAACCTGAGCGTCCGTCAGTTCGTGTGGCGCGGGAGCGGCCGCGCCCGGCTTATGCGACGTGAAATCAGCCACGGTCCGTCACGGGTGCCGCGTCCGCGCTGCCTGCCGGAACGGCGCGCAGCATGGCGTTCAGGTCCGCGCCTGCGCCCGCCTCGGTCAGCCAGTCCAGGAACGCGCGCGCCACCTGCGGATCGAAGTGCACGCCGGACTCCGCCTCGATCAGCGCCCGCGCCCGCGCCTCATCCCACGCCGGACGGTACGGCCGGTCGTGCCGCAGGGCGTCCCACACGTCGATCACTGCGAAGATCCGCGCGGACAGCGGAATCTGCTCGCCTTTCAGGCCGCGCGGGTACCCGGCGCCGTTCCATTTCTCGTGGTGCGCGTGCGGAATGTCCAGCGCCGGGCGCAGGAACTCGATGGGTTCCAGCAGTTCCAGCGCCATGTCCGGGTGCCGGCGCATGACCCGCCATTCGTTCTCGTCCAGCTGCCCCGGCTTGAGCAGAATCGAGTCCGGAATGCCCATCTTGCCGATGTCGTGCAGCAGCGCGCCGCGCCGCACGTGCACCAGTTCGTCCGGCGGGACGCCCATGCGCCGCGCGAGCGCCACCGTGAGTTCCGTCACCCGCTGGCTGTGCCCCTCGGTCTCCCGGTCCCTGAAATCCAGGGCGCGCGCCCAGCCCTCGATGGTCCGCTCGTAGGCGCTGCTCAGGGCGTCGCGGCTGTCACGCAGGTCCGCGAGCAGCAGCACGTTCGCCAGGGCGGCGCCCGTCTGCGCGGCCACGGTCTCCAGCGCCTGCCGGTCCTCGTCGCCAAAGGCGTTCAGCTGCGGGCTTTCCACGTTCAGCACGCCCCACACGCGTCCCGCCACGCGGATCGGGGTGACCAGTTCGCTGCGGACCTCATGCCCGATTCCCGAGTAGCGCGCGTCCTGCGTGACGTCACCGACCATCAGGGTCTGCCCGGTGCGGACGCTCGCGCCGCACAGGCCCTGATCGACCGGCAGCGAGTGCGCGGCGTCCAGCAGCGTGGATTCGCGGCGGCGGTCACTGGCCCGCATGATCAGCGCATCCCCGACCCGTTCCGCCAGCCACACGAACGGATGCCCCAGCCGTCCCTCGATCAGCCGCACCACCCGCGAGGCGATCTCCTGCACGCTGCGCGCCTCCTGAAGTTGCAGGCTCGTGGCGTGCATCAGGGTCAGCTCCTGCACCCGCCGTTCCAGTGACCGCTTGGACGCCACCTGCGCCGTCACGTCCCGCGAGTGCACGACCAGTCCCCCCACCGCCGGTTCGTCCAGCAGGTTCCGGCCGTGCGATTCCAGCCACACCACGCCGCCCGAACGGTGCGTCACCCGGTACGTCAGCGTGCACGTCGCGTCCGGCGTGGCAGCCAGTTCAGCCAGCGCACGCTGCGCGGCACTCAGGTCATCCGGGTGGATGCCCTCAAGCGCGTTCCTGCCGTGCATACCCTCGGCCGAGCGGCCCAGCAGGACCGGCCCACCCCGGCTCTGGTACAGGATCCGTCCGTCCGGCCGGACGACCGTCACGAGGTCCGTGCCCTGGTCCGTCACGGTCCGCAGCATCGCCTCCCGCGTTCTCAGGGTCGCCTCGGTCTCCAGTCGTTCCAGCAGCGTGCCCCACAGCGCCCCGATGGTGCCCAGCACCCGCAGTTCGTTCAGGTCGGCGCGCGGCCGGTTGAACAGCAGGTTCACGGTTCCGATCAGCCGCTGCCCGCTGTACAGCCCGAAGTTCACGAGGTGCCGCGCGCCCAGGTGCACGTAATTACGTTCGTCCGGCCCGGTCCAGTCCGGGGACGGGACGGGCGAACTGATCCAGGTTCCGGCCGTGAGCAGCGTCACCCAGCCGGGCTCCATGATCTGCACCTGGTGCCGGTGCAGCAGCGGGTGATCACCGACCTGCTCGACCAGCCGGAAGTCCGTGTCCGTCACGGCGAGGTGCAACATGCCCAGGTCGGCGTTCAGTTCGCGCGCCATGAAGCGCAGGCCTTCCCGGCACAGTTCGGCGGCGCTGCCCAGCGCCAGCAGTTGCCGGGTGGCGTTCAGCAGCAGGGATTCACTGTCAAGCGGGGGGGTCAGGGTCATGGGAGGTAACTGACCCTCATCCTACCCCCCCGTGGGTGGGGGTGGGCGCGGCAAACTCCACACGGGCCTTCATGCCCCCGCTGGTGGGATGTCCGGACCTGAAATCTTCATGTTTCAAACCAAGACGGATTAGTGTGAAACCGCCAGGAAGAAGATCCCCCTTCCTACGCCCTTCGGTCGCGCCGGGCGGGGTCCTGACGGCGATTCTGTGCACCCGATCTGTTTTATGCGTGCAGGACAGAAAAAATAGGAATTCCTGGGTAATTGCCTGCCCTGCGATACCCCCGCCAGGAGTGCAACGGGCTGGGGGTGCAGGAATCACTCCCTGCACCCCCAGTCCACCCGGCCGGCCAACGACCCCTGGCCTGCCGGTCACGTCATTCGGTCGGCTTCAGCGGCGGCCGCCGCGCCCACGGGGACGCTGGGGACCCACGCGGCCCGCGCCGGTCCCGGCCGTACCCTCGCCCCGTCCCTGCCCGCCGCGCGGACGGTCACCCTGGCTGCCTCGCCCGCCGCCATGACCGCCACCGTGGCTGCCAGCACTGTGGCTGCCGCTCTGGCCTGCGCCGGCACGGGACTGACCCTGTCCTGCCTGACCGTGCGGCTGACCCTGACGGCCACCGCCGGGTCCCTGCTGACCACGGCCCTGACCCTGTTTCTCCTGAATGTCCTTGTCGATCTGGCTTTCCTCGCGCGTCAGCGGCGGGTGCAGCGCGCCCGGCAGTTTGCGGCGCACGTTCTGCCACAGGCCGCGCTGCTCGGGAATCAGCAGCACCAGGTTCGTGCCGGGACGCCCGGCGCGCGCGGTACGGCCCGAACGGTGCACGTGATCCTCGGCGGTCGAGGCGATATCCATGTGAATCACCAGCCGCACCTCCGGCAGGTCGATGCCGCGCCCGGCAATGTCGGTCGCGATCAGCACGCGGGACTTGCCTTCACGCAGGTTCGCCATGGTCCGCTCGCGTTTCTTCTGATCCATGTTGCCTTCGAGCGGGCTGACGATCTCGCCGCTCAGCATCTCGTTCAGTTTCTCGGCGCGGCGTTTCACCAGGGACTTGGTTCGGCTGAAGATCACGACGCAGCCGCCCGGTTCACGCAGCGCCTCGCGGGCCTGCGCGGCCGCCACGTCCAGCACCTGATCGCGGGTGGTGTTCACGAGCAGGTGGGTCGCGCCGGTCGCGCCGCCCAGCACGTCCGCAGCGTTCGCGGCGGCGTCGTCCGAGCGGGCCGGGGCGATGTCGATACGTTCCGGGTTCACCATGAACCGCTCCGCGACCGCGCGAATCTCGGCCGGGAACGTCGCCGAGGCCATCGCCACCTGCAGGTGCCCGTGCGCGGAACTCTGCTGCTGCGCGGCCCGCAGGATGTCGCCCACGTCCCGCAGGAAGCCCAGGGACAGCAATTCGTCCGCCTCGTCCAGCACCACGTAACGCAGGCCCGCGAGACTGAGTTCGTTCCGGTTGATCAGGTCCTTCAGGCGGCCCGGCGTGCCCGAGATCAGGCCCTTGCCGGTCGCCTCGCTGCGTGTCTGACCGGGCGTGATGCCGCCCGTGATACGCCCGGCCGTCATGCCCAGTTCGCGCGCCACGTCACGGATCTGCACGGCCAGCTCGCGGGTCGGCGTGATGACCAGCACCTCGGGACGCATGCCACGCACGGCGCTCATGCCGACGCCCCGCGCCGCCGCCGGAATCAGGAACGCCAGCGTCTTGCCGCTGCCCGTGCGGGCCGTGGTGATCACGTCACGGCCCGACAGCAGCGCCGGAATCGCGCCCGCCTGAACGGGCGTGGGCGTGCGGTCGCCCAGCAGGGCGCGCCAGTCACGCACCGGAGCGGCGCCGGAAGAAGGGTGAGCAGAGCTGGCAGACGAAGAATCAACCGGCGTGCGCCGGGGCCTATCCTGAATTCGGGTCATGAAACATCCTGTCGACGCCCACACAGGGCGCGCCGCGAAACGCAGCTTGAATTAAAGGGGCGCCGTCACACGTCCGTCCAGGCGGACAGACCAGACATCCCGGCGAAGAACAACTCGGAGCCCGGCCGCCCACGGCGACCAGTCATCCCCCCATCATGCCCTATCCGCGCGCAAAAACACAGTCTCCCCCACCGCAGTCCAGTTCACCCACGCAACCGACCCGCCCGGAAGGAACCCGGAAGGAACACAACACGGCGCCTGGGCAGGGGCGCAGGCGGGGCATGAAGGCAGTAGGGGACACCGGTAACAGAGGTGTGCGGCGTTCCACTCTGGGGTCCACTCCAGGATTTCTGTTATCATATACACGTAAATATCCCCCTGCCCACAGACACTCGCCGGAGGTCCACATGCCCACCCCCCACCCGGACGAACTCGCACTCAAACTCACCCGCGCCCTCACCGCCCACGACCTCGACGGCATCGTCGCCGCCCTCCAGGCCAGCGGGAACCTCACCCGGCCCGTCCCGCAGACCCGCGCGAACCTCAAACCCATCCTCGAACACGCCGCGCGCGACCACATCAACCTGCTGCACCCACCCGCCGACTACCACGCGTGGCTGCGCACGCCCCTGCTGAGCAACGCACGCGGCGGCGTCGCCAGCAACAACACCATCATCGCCCGCACCAGCACCCTGCGCGGCCTGTACACCACCCTGCGCCGCGCAGGCCTGATCACCGTAGACCCCCTGACCGACTTCCAGACACCCCCCGCCGAACACGCCCGCGACGCCCTCCCCCACCGCGACACCCTGACGCGCCTGCTGCTGAACGCCACCGACCCGCACCTGCACGCCGCCCTGACCCTGATGTACCGCCACGCCCTGCAGGTCACGGAAATCCTGTCGCTGCGCTGGGGCATGTACGACCACCCGCGCGCCCGCCTGTTGCGCCGCCGCACCGCCAGCACCCTCGACGAGCACAGCACCCGCGCCCTCGAACCGCTCCTGGCCGCGCAGGGCGGCCCGCTGCACGTGCAGGACGACACGCACGTGTTCCCGTACCGCACGCAGGACGACCTGCGCCTCGCCATCTTCCGGGTGTGCCAGCACGCGAACCTGCCGTTCATCGGGCCTGCCCAGATCCGCCGCGCCAGCCTGCGGGACTTTCCGCTCACGCAGACCGAGGCCGGATTCACCGACCCGCGCTCCTTCGAACTCGCGCAGCAACTCGCCCGCACCCTGGGCGTGCAGGACGACCCCGCAGGCAACCTCCCGGCAGACTAAGTACACTGCGTTTTATCTTTTAGATAAACCGCGCGGAGCGCGTAGCAGAAGAAGTAGGTTGAAGCGGGAATGGAGAGATTCCGGCGCTTTCCCGGAATCTCGCAATGGTAGCTTCAACCTACTTAGTCGGCAGGCACCGCAGGCGCCAGCGTTCAGTTCAGACGCTCGTCACCGGGCGGCACGGCGAACACGCCGCCCCAGGCGCGGTAACGGCTGTTCACCTCGTCGCGCCGCACCTGCCCGCCCGGCAGTTTCACCTGCCGGGTCACGCGGACCTGCGCGCCTGCCGAGGGCATGTCGATGCGCCGCGCCTCACCGGGTTTCAGGGCGGCGTCCGGCAGGAACGTCGGGTCCGGCGCGGGCCGCGCGTCCCGAACCGCCGGGGCGCTGATACTGACCCGGCGGCCGTCGTCCCGTCCGAACAGGTGCACGCTGAGCGTCCGGGCGTTCAGGTTCCACTGCGCCTGCACCAGCAGCGGCCCACGCGTGTCGTTCCGCCAGCGCAGGTTCTTGGACGGCGCGTACACGGCGGCGTCCAGGCCCGGCGCGCCGTAGTACCCCACCTGATACGAGTGCGCGTGCCGTTCCGTGACCGGCAGTCCCGCCCGGAACGCCGCGCGGAACACCGTGGTGCTCACCTGACACAGCCCGCCGCCGTCCTCGACGCTCAGGGTGCCGCCCGAGATGACGTAACCCGGCGCGAACCCCTGCGCGGCCGTGACCGGCCCGACCAGCGCGTTGAAGTTCAGTTCCGCGCCCGCCTCGACCCACACCCCGTGAACGCGGCTGGCGCCCACCCGGATGTTCTGCACCCGGAAGTCCGGGCTGCCCGCGAAACCCGACGTTCCGGTCGCCAGGAACGTGAGCCCCTGCCGCTGCGCCCAGGCGACACTGCGTGCCGGGGCCTGTAACTTCACGGTCAGTGGCGCCGTGACCCGCGCGGAATCTGCGCTGCCAGCGCCCGCGAGGACGTTCAGGAGTGCCCGCTCGCTGGCCTCGCGGTCCACGCGCCAGCCGGTGCGGGCCTGCGCGCGCCACTGCCCGCCCACCTGCGTGAACCGCACGTCGCGCGGCGTTCTGGCCTCGATCCGCGCGTACAGGGCGCCCAGCTGGGGTCGCAGGGCGTCCAGTGAGCCGCTGCGGGCGGCGTTCAGGGCGGCGGCCGTGACTGGCAGCGAGTCCGACATGTGCAGCACCGGGCGTTCCAGCCGCGTGCCGGTCAGGCGCGGCTCGGGCACACTCCAGCGCAGCAGGACCGTCACGCCGGAACCCGCAGGCAGCGCAGCACCCGCAGACGACGCAGCACCCGGAGGCAGGGCCGCAGCGCCGGACACGCCGGTCAGGCACAGCAGCGCCGCCAACCGCCCGAGAGACCCGGCAGCACGGCGGAAGGAAGGAACGGGCAGGGTCGGCAAGGGGAAACCTCCGGGGCAGGGTGAATGACGGGCGTCGGTCGAGGAAAGCTGCGGGCGGGTGAATAGCAGCGCCGCCCGGAGAGTCACTCCAGGCGGCGCCCCGACCAGTCGCCCGGCAGTCCGTATCAGGGCATCAGGACGGTGTCGATCACGTGAATCACGCCGTTGCTGGCCATCACGTTCGCCTTGGTGACGGTCGCGCCGTCGATCATGACCTTGCCGCCACTGGTCGAGACGCTCACGTCCGCGCCGTTGACGGTGGTGGCGCTACTCATGTTCATGACCTGCGCGGCCGTGACCTTGCCGGACACCACGTGGTACAACAGCACCGCCTTGAGTTGCTCGGGGTCGTTCAGCAGGGCGTCCAGGTCGGCTTTGGGAATCTTGGCGAAGGCGGCGTTGGTGGGCGCGAACACCGTGAAGGGACCGGGGCCGTTCAGGGTGTCGGTCAGGCCCGCGGCCTGCACGGCGGCCAGCAGCGTGCTGAAGTTCGGGTCGTTCGCGACGATGCCCGCAATGGTGTTGGAGGCGGGCATCATGCTGCCGCCACCCGCGAAGGCGGAACCGCTCAGGGCCAGAACCGAAGCAAGAAAAGTTTTTTCATGACAGACCTCCAGGGAAATCTTCAACTGTCCCGAAAAGAGTAGAACAGAGGGAGTCACGCCCCGTGCATGGGCGTAGAACGTGGATGGCGGGGCGCACTCCATAGAGAGTTGTGCCGGGATCATCGACGTGCGGCAATCGGTTTGTTCCGCAACGCAGTCAGCTTAAGATCAGAATCTATTCCTGATAGGTACGCACCGGCACAATGAGCCGCAGTTAATGTAAGGCAGCTTCCGGAAGCTCATGCAGCAGCACGCCGCATGAGAACGTTCCTCATACGGCGTGCCGACCGGGCAGACGCGCGGCGCAGCTCCACGAGTCCGCTCGGATTGAATGGTCTTTGCCGCCCATTCAACCGGAGTCCGTATCACTTCCAGAAGGCCAGTGTGGGCGCGGCGCGGGCGGCCTGCGCGTGGTCGTGCGGGGGGCTCTGACTGGTCAGCGCACCGGTCACGCCCAGCACGGCCAGCAGCAGCAGCAGTTCACGCGCCAGCAGGGTCCGGACCGCGCCGCGCCGCGCGACCGCACGGCGTACCAGTCCTGCCGCGCCCAGCGTCAACGCCACCAGCGTCAGCTTGAGCAGCAGAATCTGCCCGTAGGGACTCCCGAACCACTGCTGCGGCGTGGCGAGGTGCTGCGAGGCCATCAGGACGCCCGTGACGGCCAGCACACCCACGCTGCCGGCGGCCAGCGGCGTGAACCGCGCGGCGTGTGCCGGGGTCAGTGGGCGCACCAGCGTCAGGGCCAGCACGCCCCCCACCCAGGTCAGCATGGCCGCGCCGTGCAGCAGGTGCAGCGCGCGGATCAGCGGACCGTGCCCTGCGCCGTGCCCGACGCCCGCCACGCCCCACAGGGTCAGCAGCGCGGCGGCCAGCAGGAGCGGCCGGGCCAGCAGCCGGGCCGGGCCGCGCGCGCGCCGCAGGTCGGCGGCCGACAGCTCCGTCGCCAGAACGAGTGCGCCGCCCACCGCGCCGAGCAGCATGGCCCGCCCGGTGCCGGTACCGGTCATGAACGCCAGGACATCGTCGGGCGTGCCCACGCCCAGCGCCGCGAGGGTCAGGCCGACCTGCGCGGCCCACCCGAGCAGCATCAACCCGAACCCGGTCGCCAGGACGCGCAGGCGGGGCGTGCCGGGCGTCAGGACGTGCCGGGTCAGTGCGCCGCCCAGCAGCAACGTCAGGCCCAGGTACGTCAGGGCGGCGGCCAGGGCGGTCATTTCAGGCGGAAGGTGCTGAAGGCGGTGACCGGGTGGCCGTCCTCCGAGAGGATCTTCCAGGCGATCACGTACGCCCCGGCCTTCAGGCGGGGTTTCAACGGCACCGTGACCTGCGACGCCAGCGTCACGCCCTTCAGGGGCAGGCTGGCCAGCTTGCCCGAATCGGCCTTCTCTGCCAGGGCCAGGGCCGCCGCGACCGACGCGGTCTTCCCGGCCGGGACGGCCATCACGCGGAACGTACTGAAACGCAGTTCGATGGGCTCGCTGAATTTCAGGGTCACGACCTTCGGCGCGGCCACCACCGACCGGTCCGGCGGCGTCACCGACGTGACCTCCGTATGGGCAAACGCCGTGGAGAGGGTCAGGGTGGTCAGAAGAATCAGAAGTTTATTCACGGGAACCTCCGGGCCAGGGAGTCACCCCCGGCCCCTGGATGTTGACTTGACGGGTGATGGCTGGACGGGGGATGGCTGGACGGGGGATTACTTGACGGTGGTCTTGCTGGCCGGTCCCCTGGCGGGGTCCGCGTCGTCCCACGCGACGACGCTGCCGTCGCTGTACGTCTGGTAGATCTTCCAGACCAGTTCACCGGCCGTGGCCGGGTTCTTCGCCTGGAAGAAGAAGCGGGCGTACTCCATGGGCGCCACGCGGCCCTTCCAGACCACCTCGGTCACCAGTCCGTCCGCGTTCCGCGTGACGGTCCGGGTGAAGCCGGGCGTGACCTGGAAACGGCTGATCGCCACGCCGGCCGGCACGACGAGGCGGATCTGCGTGGTGCTGATCTCCTTCTCGGTCGGGACGTTCAGGCGGTACGTCTCGCTCTTGCTGGCGGCGGATTCCGTGAGGCCCGCCTCGGTCCGCACAGTCGCGTGCGCACCCGCCACGGAGATCAGGACGGCGGCGGTCAGGGTCAGGGCGGCGTTCAGGATGCTTCTGGCAGGGGTTCGTGCAGGGTTGAATGCAGACTTGAAGGCTGGGTTGAATGCTGGAATGTTCATGGGAACTCCGGATCTGCCCGCAGCCCCGGCAGGACGGATGTCCACAAGGGGCCGGGCACGGCAGAGAAGTGACAGGGTCAGGGAATCAGAAGTGACGGGCACAGAAGTGACGGGGCCAGAAGTGAGGTCACAGACAAGTGAACAGCCTCAAGCAACAGGCGTCAGGGAACACCAGGGCGGGCACGGGCGACCACCTGTTGCGGGCGCACCCCGGCAGGACACCAGATTGAAAGATGTTGCAGGCCTTTCAACCGGAGTCCGTATCAGGCACGCATCAGGCAGACGGCAGACTGCGGGGGCGCACGCGGATCCGCGTGACGCACGGCCGACAGGCGCGGCGAACAGAACCGGACGGGCACGGTCAGGGCCGCCCCCACCGCACCACGGATATTCACAGCCGGACCCGGTTCGAGAGCGAACGCGCCCGTGAAGCACAGCGGGCAGTGCGCCGAGTGACCGTTCCACCCGTGCGGGGACTCGGGCTGCCCAGACGCGCCGGGCCGGGCCGGTGCACGGTGCGTCACGCCATGCCCGGCCGGGTGCACGTGCCCTTCGATCACGGGCGGCGCCCGCAGTCCGCCCGGCGCGTCCACGCGCGTCAGGTACAGCAGGGACGCGCACAGCGTCAACACCGCCAACAGCAACCGCCGGAGATGTGCCCTGCCGACGCACCGCCTCATCCCGGCAGCATACTGTGCAGTCCGGGCGGATTGTCCTGCCGGGATGAGGCGCATGGCCGCCACGCCCCCACTTCACCCGGCCCGGCCGTGAGAGTTCTGTGCAACCGGCCCCCGTACCCTGACAGGCATGGAGAGCACCACCGAGCGCACGCGCCGCACCTACTACCTATGGGCGTGCACGTTCGGACTGCTCACGACCGCCCTGCTGACCGCGCAGTCCCTGATGGGGAACTCCCCGGAACGCCTGTACTTTCTGGTCACGCAACCCCTGATCGCGCTGTTCTGCGTGGCGGCCGCAGGCATCGTGTACATCCGGCGGCGCACCGTCATGGGACTGGAACGCGCGGCGCTGGTGATCGTCACGCTCAGCGCCATGAGCCGCCTCCCGTTCGACCTGCTGTACCTGGGGCACGTCCCGGCAGGCGCCGACGGGCAACTGCTGATCGGGCTGGTGATGTGCGCCGTCATGGGATTCCTGACGCTCGGCAGCCGCGCCGCCACCGGCTTCGTCGCCACCCTGTACCTGACCTACACCGCGCTGATGCTCCTGAACGACCTCGCGAACGACGGCCCCTGGCTGAACACCCTCGCCACCCAGCTGGCCCTGGGCACCCTGCTGCTGCTGCTGGCCTCCCTGTTCCGCTTCAGGATCGGGTACGCGCAGGCCAGCAGCGACCGCGACACCCTGCAGTCCCTGGCCCTCACGGACGCCCTGACCGGCCTGCTGAACCGCCGGGGCGGCGAACGCACCCTGAACTCACTGAGCACCGGCAACGACGGGTACCTGCTGGCCCTCGCCGACGTGGACGACTTCAAGGCCCTGAACGACCAGTTCGGGCATCCCGAAGGCGACCGGGTCCTGTGCGCCCTCGCCGACGGTCTGCGCCGCGCGGACTTCACGGCCCGCTGGGGCGGCGAGGAATTCCTGATCATCCTGACCCTCCCCTGCCCGCAGGCCAGCGCAGAACTGAAGGACCTGACGCACCACACCCACCAGCGTGTCAGCGGTCTGCTGCCCCGCCCCATCACGCTCAGCATGGGCGCCACCTGGGTGGAACCCGGCCAGCCCTGGCAGGACGCCCTGCAGGAAGCCGACCTGGCGTTGTACCGCGCCAAGGCCGCCGGAAAGAACCGCATCGAATTCACGCACACCTGCGCCAGAAACGCCCCCCACACCCAGGAATCCGGCCACACCGCTGGCCTGCACAGCACCGCCTGACCCACCTGCCCCGTGACCGGCAACACCACCCGATACGGACATCTGTTTCGCTGACACTCCGGAACCCTGACCGTCCCTGCCAACTTCACGTCCGGAGGGGCGCTTCTCTCCCACTCGCATCCGCTCGGACCCGGCGGCTTTGCCCACCAGTCAATCGGAGTCCGTATGACCCCCGCAGAGGCAATCGGGATGAGGCAGGTGCCGCCCGTGCCATCTGGCCCCCCAATGGTCTGCCCCGACACCATCAGGTCACATACCCCTGATGTTCCCAGTCGAAATCACGCGTGACCAGTCGGAAAAAATGTTAGAAAATTCTCGTTTTCCCCTGAGTGTCACTCAAGGAGTTACGTAATACAGCCCTTAAAAAAGAAAACTGTCAGAACACACGCCCATGAACAGAAAATGAAAATCAAATGACCCGCTACACTCTACCCACAGCCACAGCCCAACCGCCCCACCCGTGCCCACCACACCCGACCACCCGGAGACGCCCATGCACAAACCCCTCATGACCGCACTCACCACCCTCCTCCTCGCCGCCTGCGCCACCACCCCCCACACCCCCCAGACAACCCGCCCCGACACCATCATCACCATCCCCACCACCACCGCCACCACCAACACCACCCTCGAACAGCAATACGGCGGCACCATCGCCCTACGCACCGACACCTTCGCCATCATCGCCAACCCCACCCGCCAACCCCTCACCGCACAAGGCGGCAAACAACACAAGGCCGAGAAGAACAAAGACGCAGTAAGCATCTCGCCATTATCCAGTTCCAACAATACGACATGGAATAACTTCCGATACATTTGGGCAGACGCAGAATATATCTGGGATAGCCACGATTATAGAAATATGCCAGAAAATACTGAGGCTTGGCAGAGCATTGGACTGGATTATGCACGCAATAACACCGATGTGGGTAAAAATAAGACTATAGCCATCATAGATTCGGGATTTGATCTCACCCACCCTATGTTTTCAGGGGTTTTTGTGGACGGATCAAAATTTAAAGATTTCATTGATGGAGATAATAACCCTGAAGACAAAGGCGCAAACGGCACAGATGGATCAGGTCACGGCACAGGCGTTCTAGGTATATCTTTGCAAATTGCACCAAAGTCAAGGTATCTGCCCATTCGAGTCTTGGACGAAACAGGTCGTGGCGACCTACTTAACTTAAGCAAAGCGATAGTTTGGGCGGCGAACAACGGCGCTGATATTATCAACTTAAGTCTCGGAGCAGCACAAGGATTCGAGGCACTAGACGCGGCAATAAAATATGCCAACGAGAAGGGTATAATCATAGTCGCGGCCGCAGGAAATTCAAATCAGTCCACTCCTGATTATCCAGCAGCACAATTTAATAAGGATAAATTAAATTTGTCAGTGGGAAGTATAGATAAAAGCGGTAATAAAAGCACATTTTCTTCGTTTGGTCCATCTATTTCACTAATGGCTCCTGGGGAAAATATTTATTCAGCTTACTCGAATGGGAGGGCCGCAATATTTTCAGGAACTTCCATGAGCACACCCGTTGTCAGCGCATCTGTAGCAATTGGTCTTTCTATGGGTCTTTCGCCTGAAGAAGCAGTCCAAAAGATCAAATCTACCGCTGGCGATGTTTTTTCCGAAGGTCAAAATCACGGCTATGAAGGTATGCTTGGGTCAGGCAAATTAAACCTAGCGGAATACTTATCCTACTGACTCGTCGCCCCGCCACAGAGTACTGACTCCGGACCGGAGGTTGTGACATATACGTCACAAAAAGGGTCTATAATGCCTTGGTATGGCCAAGCCAGATAAAAATTTTGATAGCGCGCTATCAGCTCTGAGGAGCGGATGCGCGCTTCATGAATTACTAGCTGATAAAGAAAATCATAGCTTCAGCAATTATCAGATTTTTTACCTTAAAGGCGTGAATTCAAAGAATCAAATGAATCTCACGGAGGCCAAAGATTATTTTCTGAAAGCCCACGAAGAAGCGGTACTAGACAAAGACTCTTCTGGTGTTGCCGACTGCATAATTCAATTGGCTCAGGTCGATCATGCTAGGCTCGATAGCCAAAGCGCACTAAGTCTATTAGGCTCGGCCGCAGAAATTAGAAGAAAAATTGGCGACGATGTAGGAAGCGCCGGCGCATATATGAATATGGCCATCGTTAGCCAGTCTAACGCACTTCACTTACAAACTTTAAAGTTTATTAATCTATCAAAAGAAACTCTCAAAAACGCACCCAAGGGAGACAGAGTTGATCGCCTAAGCTTAGCACTAATTAATTTAACGAGCTTGACTTTGAATAATTTAGGGAGGTACGAAGAAGCCCTTTTCGAAATGAAAAGAGGGATAGATTTATCAAAGTATGTCAACAATGAAGAATATAGGCTTACCTTCACTATAAATTACCTTGAATTACTTGCCCAGAAAGGAGAGTGGGAAACAGCAATCCAAGGCATAGATGAAATATTGTCAGAGCCAAACATTAATAAATTGCCAGAATTTCTTTCTTTAGGGTATTTAATTCTTTCCAAGTATTACCTTTATATTAACGAGAGCAAAATATCTATAAAATGGGCAACGAAGGCTTTCGAATACTTTTCCACAAATAAAGACTTGGCAAATCTTTTATCTGCGACAATTGTTCTTTCTAGTGGCTACGCAAAATCCGGAATGCATACAGAATCGGAATCCTACGCTTTGCAGGCTCTCGCTCTGGCTGAGTCGGATAACCGGAAGCAGGTTCAGGTGGAGGCGCTTCAGTTGTTGGCGGATGCGTCGGAGGGGTCTGATCCGGTGGCGGCGGTGGGGTATCTGCGGCGGTTGATGGCGGTGCAGGCGGAGTTGCATGAGGCGGCGCGTGACCGGCAGTTGCAGGAGTTGACGGCGCAGGCGGAGTTGGAGAGTGCGCGGCGGCGGGTGGAGTACGAGCAGGCGTTGCGGGTGCAGGCGGAGGAGACGATTCAGCATCAGTTGCAGGAGCTGGAGCGGGGGCGTCTGTACGATCACCTGACGGGCCTGCCGAACCGGGTGATGCTGCATGCGCACCTGGCGCAGGTGGCGGGGCGGCCGGGCGCCGAGTTTCTGCTGGTGTCGTTGGACCTGAACCGCTTTCAGCTGGTGAATGACACGTACGGTCATGACGCGGCGGATGAGTTGTTGCGGGTGGTGGCCCTGCGGGCGGCGGGGCTGGTCGGTCCGGGTGAGATGGTGGCGCGGGTGGGTGGTGATGAGTTCGCGTTGATTCTGCTGGGTGGGGGGTTGCCGGAGCGGTTGGCGGCGGTGCTGGCGGCCGTGTCGGAGCCGGTGGTGCTGGGGGATGAGCGGGTGCGGGTGTCGTGGAGTGCGGGCGCGGCGTACTGGCCGGGTGACGGGCGGGATGCGGAATCGTTGCGGCAGGCGTCGGAGCTGGCGCTCAGTGACGCGAAGACGCAGGGGGAGCCGGTGGTGTTCTTCGATGCGGCCCTGCATCTGCATGCGGGGCTGGAGGGGCCGTTGTCGCGGGCGCTGGAGCGGGGTGAGTTCGAGTTGCATTTTCAGCCGCTGGTGGACGTGAAGGGTCGGCGGGTGGTGTGCGCGGAGGCGCTGTTGCGCTGGAACAGTCCGGAGCATGGGGTGCAGATGCCTGGGATGTTCATGCCGATCCTGGAGCGCAGTGACGCGATCGTGGAGGTGGGTGCGTGGGCGCTGCGGGAGGCGTGCCGGGTCGCGGCGGGGTGGGGGGGCGTGCGGGTGGCGGTGAACCTGTCGGCGCGTCAGTTTGCCAGTCGGGAGTTGCGGAGCGTGGTGCTGGGTGCCTTGCGGGACAGTGGGTTGCCGCCGGAGTGCCTGGAACTGGAGATCACGGAGACGTTGATGATGCAGTCGCCGGAGCGGGCGGCGCGGCTCCTGGCGGCGTTCCGGGCGGATGGGGTGCGGGTGGTGCTGGATGATTTCGGGACGGGGTACAGCAGTCTGGGGTACCTGGCGCGGTTTCCGTTGAGTGGTCTGAAACTGGACCGGAGTTTCGTGTCGGCCTTGCAGGAGCATCCGGAGGGTCCGGACGCGGCGATCGTGCGGGCGGTGGTGGGCCTGAGCGGGGATCTGGGGTTGGAGTTGGTGGCGGAGGGTGTGGAGTCGCTGGGGCAGGTGGAGTTGCTGGAGGGTCTGGGCGTGCGGATTCTGCAGGGGTATTACTTCGCGCGGCCGTCGGCGTTGTGGCGTCCGTTGAACGTGGTGGGCGCGCGCTGATTGGGGTGGCCTGCCGCTGCCTGAGGGTGGGGGGTCCTGGGCGGTGTGTGACGCTGGGCAGGGCGGCGGGTGACGGCTGCTTGGCAGGGTGGGTGAATGCGGGGCCGCGCGGATCGGTGTGTCCGGCGCGGCCCCGCTGTGTGCTTTAGGTGCTGTGTGGTTCAGGTGCTGTGTGGTTCAGGTCTGTTGGGTGTTCAGGCGAAGGTGGGCTGCTGTCCGGCGGCTTTCAGGCGGAGCATGCTGCCCACGAAGATGGCGGTACTGGCGGCCGTCAGGGTCAGCAGGATGATGAACGCGGCCTGCGGGCCGAGGCTGGTTTTCAGGGCGGTGAACATGAGGGGCAGGATGAAGCCACCCAGGCCGCCGAGCAGGCCGACGAGACCGCCGACGGTGCCCATCTGGCCGGGGTACCACTGGGCGACCAGGGTGTAGGTGCTGGCCTTGCCGACGCCCATGCCGAGGCCGACGACGGTGGTCAGCAGCAGGAAGGGCGTGAGGGGCAGGTCGCGGGTCAGGGGGGTCAGGCCGAGCAGCATCACGGCGAACGAGGCGACGGTCACGGCGCGCGGCCCGAAACGGTCGCTCAGGTAGCCGCCGACGGGGCGCAGCAGGCTGGCGGGGAAGATGAACAGCGCGGTCAGCAGGCCCGCCTGCGCCAGGGGAATGCCGTAGTGGTCGACGTAGTACTTGGGCAGGAAGAGGGAGTACGCGACGTACGCGCCGAAGAACACCACGTAGTACAGCCCGAATCGCCACACCTGCGCCCTGGCCAGGGGGCGCAGCCAGTCGCTCAGGGTGCGGCCGCTGGGCTGGGCGTGGTCGGCGGGCGCGAGGCGGTACGTGATGGCGGCGCACACCAGGAGCAGCAGCGTGAACACGAACGGCACGAAGTGCCATCCGCCGGGGATCAGCAGTCCGGCGGGCACCAGGGTGATTATCAGGGGCGCGAGGAGTTTGGTGAGGCTGGCTCCGGCGTTCCCGGCGCCGAACGTGCCGAGCGCGAGGCCCTGGCGTGCGGTGGGGACCCACTGGGCGATCCAGGCGTTTCCGACGGCGAAGCTGACCCCGGCGAGGCCGACGCCGAGCGCAAGGGTCAGCAGCAGGGTGTAGCTGCTGGCGTAGGAGAGGGCCAGCGCGAACGCGGCGGTCAGGAGGGTGGTGATCAGGAACACGGTCTTGCCGCCGTAGCGGTCGGCCCAGATGCCTGCCGGGAGGCGCAGCAGCGAGCCGGTCAGGACGGGTATGGCGGTCAGCAGCGTGAACTGCGCGTCGGTCAGGCCGAGTTCCTTGCGGATGGGCAGGCCGACGATGCCGAACATCAGCCACACGGCGAACATCAGCGTGAAGCCCAGGGTGGCGAGCGTCACGACGCGGCGGGCGTCGGGCGTCAGGGGGGCGTTCCCGGTGAGGTCCGGGGCGGGGGTGGGGGCGCTGGGGGCGTGCGTCATGGGGTTCCTCCTGCGGGTGTGGGGGGGCGGGTGTGGGGGGCTCTGTACGCCGGTGAGGGTGTCACCGGATGGGACCGGGGTTGGATTAAGCGGGGTGGGGCTGAGCGGGGTGCAGTGACCTGTCCGGCACCCTGAGCAGGTGTCGGAACGGGTGTGGGCGGCGGTCAGTGGGTGGGGGTGGGCCTCAGGGGGCGCGGCAGGGGGCCGGGGTCAGTCGTGAGGCTGGTATCAGGCGTGGCATCGGGAGCGTGAACGGGGGCGGGCAGCAGTGTGACGGGCGTGATCTTGAAACCCGGCATGCGCGAGTGGGGGTCCAGGGCGTCGGGGTCGGTCAGCAGGTTGGCTGCGCCCGGCCAGTGGAACGGAATGAACAGCGTGTCGGGGCGGATGCCGGGGGTCAGGGTGACGGGCAGCGTGGCCTGTCCGTGCGCGGTGCGCAGCGTGACGGGCTGCCCGGCGCGCAGGCCGTACGCCAGGGCGGTGTCAGGGTGGATCTGCACGGTGTTCTCGGCTTTCAGGGCGGGGTTGCGGCGGGTCTGAGTGCCGCTCTGGTACTGCCCGCTCAGGCGGCCGGTGGTCAGGTGCAGGGTGCGCGGCGCGAGGTCCGGGGTGGGCAGGCGCGGCACGTGCAGGGTGGCCAATCCGTCGGGGGTGGGGTAGGTGGGCGCGTAGGCCAGGGGCGTGTCGGGGCCGTCGGCGCGCGGGACGGGCCACTGGGCGCTGGCGCGGTCGAGGCGTTCGGCGCTCAGGCCGCTGTAGTCGGCCTTGCCGCCGCGCGTGGCGAGGAAGAAGTCGTCCTGCAGGTCGCGGAAGGTGGGGTACGTGAAGCCGTGGGGCCGGCCGATGGCGTGCGCGAGGTCGCACAGGATCCGCCAGTCCTCGCGGGCGGCGCCGGGGGCGGTCATGGCGCGGCGGCGGCGCTGCACGCGGCCTTCGAGGTTGGTGGTGGTGCCTTCCTCCTCGCACCACATGCTGCCGGGCAGGACCAGCGTGGCGAGCTGCGCGGTCTCGCTGGGCAGGAAGTCGATGACGATCAGGTGCTTGAGGGCGCGCAGTTTCTCGGTGATCTGTCCGGCTCCGGCGGCGCTGACGACCGGGTTGCTGCCCAGTACGATCAGTGCGTCGATGCCGTCCTCGCCGCTGTCGCCGCAGGCGTTCAGGAGTTCCTGGGCGCTGTGGCCGGGTGAGGGCAGGTGGGATTCCGGGACGTTCCAGTGGGCGGCCATCTGCGCGCGGTGGCGGGGGTCGCGCAGGCTGCGGGCGCCGGGCAGCTGGTCGTTCTTCTGGCCGTGTTCGCGCCCGCCCTGGCCGTTGCCCTGGCCGGTCAGGGTGCCGAAGCCGCCGCCCTGCTTGCCGACGTGCCCGGTCAGGAAGGCGAGGTTCAGCCAGGCCTGCACGGTGTCGGTGCCGTGGGTGTGCTGTTCGGGGCCGCGTCCGGTGAGGATCAGGGGTGTGCGGGCGTCGGCGTAGGCGCGGGCGAGGGTCATCAGGTCCGTTTCGGGAATGCCGCACTCGTGGGCCACGCGGGCCGGTGGGTAGTCGTCGGCGTGCCACAGGACGTCGCTGAGGCCGTGGGCGGGCGCGGTGGGGCGGATCCTGCCCCACTGTTTCATGAGGTGCAGCAGGCCCAGGGCCAGGAGGCCGTCCGTGCCGGGGCGGGGCGCGAGGTGCCGTCCGGCGACTTTCGCGGTGGGCGTGGCGCGCGGGTCGATGGCGTAGATGGCGCCGCCGCGTTCGCGGGTGCCGCGCAGGTACTGCGTGATGGGCGGGAGGGTCTCGGCGATGTTCGCGCCGACCAGCAGGATCAGGTCGCTGCGGGGCAGGTCGGACAGCGGGAAGCCCAGGCCCCGGTCCAGGCCGAAGGTGCGGTTCAGGGCCGTGCTGGCGCTGGCCATGCAGTAGCGGCCGTTGTAGTCGATGTTGGGTGTCTGGAGGGCCACGCGGGCGAATTTGCCCAGCAGGTACGTCTTCTCGTTGGTGAGGCTGCCGCTGCCGAACACGCCGATGCGTTGCGGGGCGCGCTGCACCAGGGGGGTCAGGGCCTCGCGGACGTGGGCCATCGCTTCGGGCCAGCTGACGGGTACCAGCTGGCCGTCGCGGCGCAGCAGGGGCGTGGTCAAGCGGTCGGGGTGGCGCAGGTCGGCCGGCGCGGCGAGGCCTTTCTTGCAGACGGTGCCGCGCGCGACCGGGCAGTCCCGTGTGGGTGCAGCGCGCGTGACCAGTCCCTGTTCAATGTGCAGGTCGAAGTTGCACTGCACGGCGCAGTAGGGGCAGGTGGTGCGGACGGTGCGGGAGGGGGCCGCGTTCATGGGGCGAGCCTGAGGGTCAGCGTGAGAAAAGTCAAGGCCAATTTTGCGGATCGTCAAAAAAAATCTGCTCAATCTGCAAATTTCTAGACAGATGACCGGGTGGGCACCGACTTAATTGGGTGTTTTGTCAGAAAAACTTGACAAGACGCTCAGAATCCGGCTCAATGTGCGGCAGCGATCGCCACCGCTGCGCCACAGGGCCACTGGACCCACAGGGCCGCGCAGCCGCGACCCGCCCGGAGGACCCCATGACCCCAACCCAGGCTCCCAGCACCCCGCACGTCGTGATCATCGGCAGCGGCATGGTCGGTCACCGGCTGGTCGAGCGGCTGCGCGCCCAGGCCGCCCCGCAGACCCTGACCGTCACGGTCATCAGCGAGGAGGGCCGCCTCGCGTACGACCGCGTGCACCTCAGCAGCCACCTCGACGATCCGCAGCCCGACCTGTCCCTGGCCACCGACGCCAGCTACGCCGCTCAGGGCGTGAACGTCGTGTACGGCCGCGCCACGGACGTGAACCTGCACACGCGCGAGGTGACGGTCGCCGGGCGCACCCTGAGCCGCACCCTGAGCTACGACGCGCTGGTGTTCGCGACCGGCTCGGTGCCGTTCGTGCCGCCGGTGCCGGGCCGGGATGCCGGCGGGTGCTTCGTGTACCGCACGCTGGACGACCTGGACGCCATCCGCGGGGCCGCCCGCAGCGCCCGGACCGGCGTGGTCGTGGGCGGCGGCCTGCTGGGCCTGGAAGCGGCGGGCGCGCTGCGCAAACTGGGCCTGGAGACACACGTCGTGGAGTTCGCGCCGCACCTGATGCCTGCCCAGCTGGACGCCGAGGGCGGCGCCACGCTGCGCCGCACCATCGAGGGCATGGGCATCGGCGTGCACACCGGGAAATCCACGGCAGCGATCACCAGCGGCGCACAGGGTCAGGTGACCGGCCTGGACTTCACGGACGGCACCCGCCTGGACACGGACCTCGTGGTGTTCAGCGCCGGTATCCGCCCGCGCGACGATCTGGCCCGCACCTGCGGCCTGGGCGTCGGCGAGCGCGGCGGCATCCTGATCGACGACGCGTGCCGCACCAGCGACCCGCAGGTGTACGCGGTCGGCGAGTGCGCCCTGCACGACGGGCGCATCTACGGTCTGGTCGCGCCCGGCTACCAGATGGCGAAGGTGGCGGCCGCCAGCATCCTGCGGGACCTCGGCGTGCTGTCCGGTGAAGCGCTTCACTTCCGGGGCGCGGACCTGAGCACCAAACTGAAACTGCTGGGCGTGGAGGTCGGCTCGTTCGGAGACGCGAAGGGTGTCACGCCCGGCGCGCGCAGCGTGTCCCTGAGCGACAACGTGCGCGGCACGTACAGCAAGCTGGTCGTCAGTGCCGACGGGACGACCGTGCTGGGCGGGCTGCTGGTGGGCGACACGGCCCGCTACGCGGAGCTACTGGACCTGACGCTGTCCGCCGCGCCGCTGACCGTCCCGCCCGAGACGCTGATCGTGCCGCCCCTGCCCGGCGGCGCGGTGATGACGTCCGCCGACGCGCTGCTGTGCTCCTGCGAGAACATCCGCGAGAGTGCCGTCTGCGCCGCGATAGGTGACGGCGCGCGCGACGTGGCCAGCCTGAAGAAATGCACCGGGGCGGGCACCGGCTGCGGCGGGTGCGTGCCCAGCCTGCACGGGCTGCTGCAGACCGAACTGCGCCGCCTGGGCGAGGCCGTGACCAACCACCTGTGCGAGCACTACCCGCACTCACGGCAGGAACTGTTCGACCTGATCCGCGTCCGGGGGCACGTCACCTGGGACGAGGTGCTCGCCGCGCACGGCACGGGCCTGGGGTGCGAGATCTGCAAGCCCGCCGTGGGCAGCATCCTGGCCAGCCTGCACAATGAACTGGTCGTCGCGCCGCGCCACGCGCCCATGCAGGACACAAACGACGCGTTCCTGGCGAACATTCAGAAGAACGGCACGTACTCGGTCGTGCCGCGCATTCCCGGCGGCGAGGTGACCGCCGACGGCCTGATCGCCATCGGCGCGGTCGCCAAACGCTTCGGGCTGTACTGCAAGATCACGGGCGGGCAGCGCATCGACCTGCTCGGCGCGCACCGGGACGACCTCCCGGCGATCTGGGAGGACCTGATCGCCGCCGGGTTCGAGAGCGGGCACGCGTACGGCAAGAGCCTGCGCACCGTCAAGAGCTGCGTCGGATCCACGTGGTGCCGGTACGGCGTGCAGGACTCCACCAGTCTCGCCGTGCGGCTGGAACTGCGTTACCGGGGGCTGCGCAGCCCGCACAAACTGAAAAGCGGCGTGTCCGGCTGCACCCGCGAGTGCGCCGAGGCCCGCAGCAAGGACTTCGGGGTGATCGCCACCGAGCGCGGCTGGAACGTGTACGTCGGCGGGAACGGCGGCGTGACGCCAAAGCACGCCCTGCTGCTCGCCAGCGACCTGACCGAGGACGAGGTCATCACGCTGCTCGACCGTTACCTGATGTTCTACGTGCGGACCGCCGACCGCCTCCAGCGCACGAGCACGTGGCTGGAGAACCTGGACGGCGGCCTGGAGTACCTGCGGAGCGTGATCGTCGAGGACCGCCTGGGCATCTGCGCGGAACTGGAAGCCGGGATGGCGCGGCACATCGGCACGTACCAGGACGAGTGGGCGGCCGCCGTGGCCGACCCGGCTGTGCGCGCCCGCTTCCGGACCTTCGTGAACAGCGACGCCCGCGACGACGGCGTGCAGTGGGTGGATGAACGCGGGCAGATCCGCCCGGCCGACAACCCGCACCTGTACCCGCTGCCCCTGGGCGGCGACTGACCCGGGGATGCCGCCGACCCACCCTGACCCGCCGCTGACCTGCCGCTGACCCTCACCCCCCACCCTGCCTGCGAAGCCTGCTGCCCCTCAAGGAGCGACGATGACCCTCACCCCCACCCTCCCTGCCGTCTCCCCCACCCTGCCCTGGACGCGCGTGTGCGCGGTCAGCGACATTCTGCCCGGCACCGGCGTGTGCGCCCTGATCGGCGGGCAACAGGTCGCGGTGTTCCGCGTGGCGGGGCGCGTGTTCGCCCTGGGGAACCTCGACCCGTTCACCGGCGTGGGTGTCCTGTCGCGCGGCCTGACCGGCAGTTACACCCGTGACGGTCAGACCCGCCTGAAGGTCGCCTCGCCGCTGCTGAAACATACCTTCGACCTTGAAACCGGCGAGAGCCTTGAAGCCCCCGGCGTGCGCGTTCCCGTGTACGCCACCCGCACCGAAGGAGGTGACGTATGGACTGGTTCGCTGGCCTGAACGTTCTGAGTCTGGAATCCCGCCGCAGTGAAGAGATGCACACCCTGATCCGCAAGTATGGTGGCGCGCCGCAGGTCGCCCCCAGCATGCGCGAGATGAAACTGGACCTGAGCGCGCCGCTGTCGCAGTTCGAGCGTGACCTGAGCGCAGGGGACATTGACGCGGTCGCCTGCCTGACCGGCGTGGGCACCCGCATGTTCCTGAAGGAACTCGCCGCCCGTGACCCGCAGCACCTCGAGACGCTGCGCGGCGTGCCGTTCGTGTCGCGGGGCAGCAAACCCGCCCAGGCCCTCAAGGCGTTCGGCCTGAGCAGCACCGTCGTGCCCAAGCCCAGCACCTGGCACGAGGTGCAGGAACACCTGATCGCCACGCTGGAACGCGGTCAGCACGCCGTGATCCTCGAGTACGGCGAGGCCGTCCCGACCGCCATGCTGCGCGAACTGGGGTACGCCGGGATCCGCGTGACGAGCGTGCCCGTGTACCGCTGCGCGTTCCCGCAGGACACCGCCCCGCTGGCGAGGGCCGTGCGGGACGTGATCCTGGGCGGCCCGGACATCCTGCTGCTGTCGAGCGGCACGCAGATCCTGCACTTCCTGAAGTACGCCGAGAAACTGAACCTGCTGGAAGAGGCCCGCGCCGGACTGAACCGCATGGTCGTCGTGTCCATCGGCCCGGCGTGCAGCGAGGCGGCCGCCGACCTGGGCCTGCGCATCGACCTGGAAGCCAACCCGCACAAGATGGGCATCCTGGTCCGCACGGCCGCCGAGCACGGCCCCGCCATCCTGGCAGCCCGCCTGGGCCGCGCGGGGTAAACGCAGCAGGCAGCCGCCAGAGGAAGGGGGGGAGGAAGGCCGCCGTGGCCCCCTCCCCCCCTTCCCTTGCGGCGTGGTGGGCCGGGTCAGCCGGACGCCGTGGGCAGCGCCTGAATCTGCGACACGAAGAACGAGGGCGAACCGTCGTCGGAGAGGATCATGGAGACGTTCAGCTGCGCCCAGATCTCGTGCCCGTCCGCGTGGAAGTAGCGTTTGCGCATCTCGTACTGCGGGATGTCGCCTTCGAGCAGTTGCCGCAGCAGGCCCAGGTCGGCGTCCAGGTCGTCCGGGTGGGTGATGTCCTGGAAGGTCAGGGTCAGCAGTTTCTCGCGCGGGTAGCCCAGCAGGGTGCACAGGGTGTCGTTCACGGACATGAACCGGCCCAGCGGGGAGACCAGCGCCATGCCGATGGGCGACTTCTTGAACATCGCGACGAACAGCTGCGTTTCACGGTCGGGCATGCGTGAACCTCGGGCGGAATGACATGCGTTCATTGTAGGAACTTTCTCGTCCCGGTGGGCGCACAGGCGCCGCGCCCGGTACTGCCCCGGTGAACGTGCGCGGCCCCGGTGCGCCGGAGTCCATCAGCGGGTCAGGGCGTACGGGATGACGTGCGGGCGGCCGGTGTCCGGGTCGGCCAGCAGGTGCGCTTTCAGGCCGAACACGTCGCGCAGCATGTCGTGCGTCAGGACCCCGGCGGCCGGGCCGTGCGCGTAGATCTCGCCGCCTCGCAGGGCGATCAGGTGGTCGCTGTAGCGGGCCGCCTGGTTCAGGTCGTGCAGGACCATCACGACCGTCTTGCCCTGCTCGCGGTTCAGGCGCTGCGCGAGGTGCAGCACCTCGAGCTGGTGGGCGGGGTCGAGGTAGGTGGTGGGTTCGTCCAGCAGCAGGATGTCGGTCTGCTGGGCGAGGCTCATGGCGATCCAGGCGCGCTGCCGCTGCCCGCCGCTCAGGTCGTCGAGGGCGCGGCCCGCGAAGACGCGCATGCCGGTCTGGTCGAGCGCCCACTCGACGGCCTCGCGGTCGCCGGGGCGGCGGACGGGAAAGCGGCCCTGGTGCGGGTGCCGGCCGAACCAGACGAGTTCCTCGACGCTCAGGCCCTCGGGCGCGACGGGGCCCTGCGGGAGGATGGCGAGGCGGCGGGCGATCTCGCGGCCCGGCAGGGTGTGCAGCGCCTGACCGTCCAGCAGCACCTGCCCGCGTCCCGGTGGGAGCAGGCGGGCCAGGGCGCGCAGCAGGGTGCTCTTGCCGCAGCCGTTCGGGCCGATGATGGACGTGACCTGCCCGGCCGGAATGCTGAGGTTCAGGTCCGGAATGATCACGTTCTGGCCGTAGCCGAGGCGCAGGTCGCGGGTGGAGAGCGGCGCGGGCCGGTGGGTGGGGTCGGTCATGGGGTTTTCCTCAGCAGGTACAGGAAGTACGGCGCGCCGACCAGGGTGGTCAGCAGTCCGGCCGGGACTTCCAGGGGGGGCAGCAGCGTGCGGCCCAGCGTGTCGGCCGCCAGGACCAGCGCCGCGCCCAGCAGCATCGAGACCGGCAGGGCGCGGGCGTGCCGCGCGCCGACCAGCAGCCGCGCCACGTGCGGGGCGAGCAGGCCCACGAAGCCCAGGATACCCGCGCCGGTCACGGCGGCGCCCGCCAGGGCCACGCCGACGCCGAGGGCCAGAAGTCGCGCGGGGTTGACGCGCGTGCCGAGGCTGGTGGCGAGGTCCTCGCCGAGGTTCAGGATGTCCAGCGTGCGGTGCAGCACCCAGGCGGCGGGCAGCAGGATCAGCGCCCAGGGCAGCAGGCGCGCGGCGCGCAGGCTGTCGGCGCCGTACACGGTGCCGGTCAGGAAGGTCAGGGCGCTGCCCAGCCCGTCGGGCGCGCGGACGAGTACGAGTTGCTGCGCGGCCCCCAGCGCGGCGGCGACGGCCACGCCCACCAGCGCCAGCCGCACTGGGTGCAGCCGCCCGCCGCGTTCCTGCGCGAGCAGCAGCACCAGCCCGAAGCCACCCCAGGCGCCGGCCAGCGCCGCCCACGGCAGGCCGCCGGGAGGCGCGGCGGGCCACGCGAGCAGGAACACGGTCGCGGCCAGTCCCGCCCCGGCGCCCACACCGATCAGGTCCGGCGAGGCCAGCGGGTTGCGGATCACGCCCTGCATGACCGTGCCGGACGCGGCGAACATTGCGCCGCACAGCAGCGCCACGGCCACGCGCGGGGCGCGCAGCTCCAGGACCAGTTGACGGGTCAGGTCGTCCCCGCCGCCCAGCAGCGCCGCCAGCACCGAGCGGGCCGGGGTCGGGACCGCGCCCAGCCCCAGCGCCAGGACGCCCAGCGCGGCGCACAGGGCGGCCAGGATCACGGCGACCGTGACGGCGCGGGCGGTCGTGAAGCGTGGCGTGCCTCCGGGAAGGGCCGT
Source organism: Deinococcus seoulensis (assembly GCF_014648115.1). Lineage (NCBI taxonomy): Bacteria > Thermotogati > Deinococcota > Deinococci > Deinococcales > Deinococcaceae > Deinococcus > Deinococcus seoulensis. Next base: position 14,127 of record NZ_BMQM01000011.1, on the reverse strand, counting down.
CACGGCTGGTACTGGTAGCCCCGTGCGGGCGCGGCGTCCTGCAGGAAGCGGCTCTCGATGGCCTGCGCGGTCATGAGTTTCAGGGCGGTCGGGCCGCGCCCGCGGGTCCAGTCGTCCCGGTTGAAGGTGTACACCCGGCCGCGTTTCACGGCGCTCAGTTTCTGCCACAGCGGATTCTTCGCCCAGGTGTCCGTGACGGGCTTCTCGTCCGGGGCGGTGAACAGCACCAGCGTCTGCGGGTTCAGGGCGACCAGACCCTCCAGGCTGGTCTCGAACTGCGTCTGCCCGTCACGGACCGGGACGGCGTTGCGGCGTCCCACCGCCTCCAGGAAACTCCCGGCGAAGCTGCCCTGCGTGTGCACCGTGAACGACGTGGGCGTGACCACGCCCGCCACGAAGGTCGGGGCGCCCTTTTTCGTGAAGGCGCGGGCCTTGGCGATCAGGGTCTTCTGGTCGGCCAGGAGTTGCCGGGCGGCGGCCTCGCGGCCCACCAGCCGGCCGATCTGGAGGGTCTGGTTGTTCAGTTCGTCCAGGTCGGCGCGGCGGCTGGGGAACACGGCGGTCGGCGCGAGGCGCGCGAACCCGGCGGCGCTGTCCTTGTGAACCAGGGCGTCCGCGAGGATCAGGTCCGGGCGGGCGGCGGCCATGGCTTCCAGGCTGGGTTGCGCGCGGCTGCCGGTAGGCGTGATGCCACCGACTTTCGGGCGCAGGTAGGGGGGCGCGCCCCGGTCGCCGCCCTGCGTGCCGAGCGCCGCGCCGACCGGCCGCACGCCCAGCGCCAGCAGGGTATCCACGAAGGAGTATTCGAGCGCCACGACCCGCCGGGCGGGCGCGGTCAGGGTCAGGGTGCCGCGGTCGGTGGGCACGCTGACCGGCGCGGCCGAGGCGCCGGGGGCCAGCAGCAGGGCCGGGAGGAGGGCGGTCAGGAGGATGGAACGGGAGATTCGGTCGGGCATGGTGAGTCCTTTCAGTGAAACGGCAGAAGATAGAAACGGAGACAGGGGGGCCGGTGTCATTCGCGGCGGCCCACGCGGCGGGCGATCAGTACGAACACGGGCGCGCCGACCGCCGCGACCAGAATGCCGACCGGGGTCTCGGCGGGCCGGTCGATCAGGCGGGCGGCGGTGTCGGCCAGGGTCAGGAACGCGGCGCCCAGCAGCGCCGCGAGCGGCAGGCTCAGGCGGTGGTCGGGGCCGCTCAGGGCGCGCGCGGCGTGCGGGACGATCAGCCCGACGAAGCCGATGGGACCGCACACGCTGACCGACCCGGCGGCCAGCAGCACGCCCAGACCCGTGACGATCACGCGGTCGCGGTCCGTGCGCGCGCCGAGACTGCGGGCCACGTCCTCGCCGAGGGTCAGGACGTTCACGCGCGGCGCGGCCAGCAGCGCCAGCAGCAGCCCGCCGCCCAGCCACGGCGCGATCTGCGCCAGTTGCTCCCAGGTGCGCCCGGCCAGCGACCCGGACAGCGCGAACAGGGCGCCCTGGGCGCGTTCCTCGAACAGGATCTGCACGGCGCGGGTGGCGGCCGCCGCCAGGGACGCGACTGCCACGCCCGCCAGCGCCAGTCGCAGCGGGGTCACGCTGGCCGTGCGGGCGGCCACGTAGGCGGCCAGCGCGGCCAGCACGCCACCCAGGAACGCGGCGGGCACGAACAGCGCGGCGGGCGCGGCCGGGAAGAACACGACCATGATCAGGATGGCGAGCGCGCCGCCCGCCTCCACGCCCAGGATGCCGGGGTCGGCGAGCGGGTTGCGGGTCACGCCCTGAAGCAGCAGGCCCGACACAGCCAGCGCCGCCCCGGCCAGCGCGGCGACCAGCGTGCGCGGCAGCCGCAGCGTGTGAATGACCAGACTGTTCACGGAGTCGTCCGGGCGCAGCAGCAGGCGCGCGGCGTCGGGCAGGGGAATGTCGGTCGCGCCGAGTGCCAGCGACAGCAGCACCGAGGCGGGCAGGGCCAGCAGTGCCAGCAGCAGCGGGAAGCGCCAGGGCCGGGCGTCCGTCATGCGCGGGTGCCGGGCAGCGTGGTCACGGGGCCGAGGGTCCACTGCGCGACCGGCGCGCGGGCCGGAGCGTGACTGGAGCCCGGCAGGAGCAGCGGCGCGGCGGGCAGAACCGGGGCGCGGTACGTCTCGGGGCCGTGCGGGCCACTGGCGGTCAGGGTGACGGTGTGCCCGCCGTCCGGGTGGGTCTCGACGGTCGCGCGGCGGGCGCGGTTCAGCCAGTCCCAGCCGTGCTGGACGAGCAGGTGCCGGTCCAGCAGTTGCGCCAGTGGGGGCAGGCCCGCGTGGCCGCGCAGGTGCCCGGCGACCTGGGCGGGCGTGACCTCGCGCCGCGCGACCTGCACGGCCAGTTCCGGGGTCAGGTGCGCCCACAGCAGCCCCGAGGGCAACTCCACGGCCGTCGCGGCGAAGCGGTGCCCGCCGAAGTGCCCGGTCCGCCACGCGCGCACGCCCGCGCCGCCCAGCGCCTGGAACACCGGCACGCCGTAGCGGCCGCAGGCGGCGTCCACGGTGCCGTGCGTGCAGACATGCAGGTCCGGGCCGTCCGGGGCGGGCACGGCGGTCCAGTCACCGCCGGTCAGCGCGGACGGGTCGAGCAGGGTGTCGTGCAGGCCGCGCGCCCAGTCGCTCTGGGGCAGGTCGCTGGCGTAGTCGCGCCGGACGTACCCGCCCAGGCCGCCGTGCGGGGTACCGCCCAGCGTGTAGTGACGAACGCGCAGGGGGCGGCCGGGCGTGGCAGGGGCGCTCATCAGCAGGCCGAACCCAGCGCCGCTGGCCTCGACCTTCTCGCGCAGCGCGGCGAACACGGCCTGCTGTTCGGGCGTCCAGGCGTTCACGTCGCGCAGGCGCGCCCACATGGGCACGTCGAGTTCCAGGACCGTCACCTCGGCCCAGTGGGGGGCGGTGCCGATGGGGTCCTCTCCGGCGGCGCGGGATTCGTCCGCGCACAGGTTCAGGCGGGTCACGTCAGCGGCCGCTGAGGGCGCGGCCGGTCTCGCCGGGCAGTGAGGCGGCGAGCGGGGAGGTCGGGGGGATCAGGAAGCGGTTCACGCGCCGCACCCTAGTTAAACCGAGCGGAATAGTCAAGTTTGTCTGGAACATCACCGGTAACCAGCTTGACCTAAACCAATTTTTAGGCGAGACTAAAAATATGAAGATGCTGCTGCTCTCCGCCGCTCTGCTGTGCGTGGCCGGCACACTGTCCGCCTGCCGCCCCGCCGAGCAGACCACCCAGACCACCCCGCAGGGCACCGACACCGGTTCCGATACCGGCGACCGCCCGCGCGTGCTGACCACCTTCACCATCCTGGCCGACATGACCCGCAACGTCGCCGGCGACCGCATCGAGGTCGTGTCCATCACCCGACCCGGCGCGGAAATCCACGGGTACCAGCCCACCCCCAGCGACCTGATCCGCGCGCAGGGCGCCGACCTGATCCTGAACAACGGCCTGAACCTCGAACGCTGGTTCACCCGTTTCACGCAGGACAGCGAGGCCCCCACCGTCACGCTGACCGAGGGCATTAAGCCCGTAAACATCTCGGCCGACGCCTACGCGGGCAAACCCAACCCGCACGCCTGGATGTCCCCGAAAAACGCCCTGATCTACGTCGAGAACATCCGCCGGGCACTGACCGACCTCGACCCGGACGGGGCCGACACCTTCCAGGCCAACGCCGACGCCTACGCCGCGCAGATCCGCGAGGTCGACCAGCAGCTCTCCACGCAGCTGGGCCAGCTGCCCCCGAACCGCCGCGCCCTGGTCACCTGCGAGGGAGCCTTCAGTTACCTCGCGCGCGACTACGGCCTGAAGGAACTGTACCTGTGGCCCGTCAACGCCGAGGAAGGCCAGGGCACGCCCCGCCAGATCCGCGCCGTGATCGACGGCGTGCGCGCCCAGGGCATCCCCGCCGTGTTCTGCGAGAGCACCGTCCCGGACAAGGGCATGCGGCAGGTTGCCGCCGAGGCTGGCGCCCGCTACGGCGGCGACCTGCACGTGGACTCGCTGTCCGACGAGGTGCCCACCTACCTCGACCTGCTACGCAAGGACGCCGACACCATCCTCGCGGGCCTCACAGGGGGGCAGCCTTGAGCGCCCCCGCGCTGGACGTGCAGGGCGTGAGCGTCGCGTACGGCGGCGGCCGCCTCGCCCTGAGAAGCGCCACACTGACCCTGCAACCCGGCCGGATCTGCGGACTGGTCGGCATGAACGGCGCGGGCAAGAGCACCCTGTTCAAGACGATCATGGGGTTCCTGCCGCCGCTGCGCGGGCAGGTGCAGGTGTTCGGGCAGCCCGTCCGGCAGGCGCAGAAGGCCGGCGTGATCGCCTACGTCCCGCAGGCCGAGGACGTCGACTGGGACTTTCCGGTCAGCGTGCGTGACGTGGTCACCATGGGCCGCCAGGGCCGCATGGGCCTACTGCGCCGCCCGTCCGCCGCCGACCGCGAGGCCGTGCAGGCCGCCCTGGCGCGCGTGTCCATGACCGACTTCGCCGAACGGCAGATCGGGGAACTGTCGGGCGGGCAGCGCAAACGCGCCTTCCTGGCCCGCGCGCTGGCGCAGGACGCCCGCCTGCTGCTGCTCGACGAACCCTTCGGCGGCGTGGACGTCGGCACCAGCGAGGCCATCACGGGCCTGCTGCGCGACCTTGCGGGCAGTGGCCGCAGCGTCCTGGTCAGCACGCACGACCTGGGCACCCTGGAAACCTTCTGCGACGACGTGGCCCTGATCGCCGACCGCACCGTCCTGACCGCCGGGCCGACCGCGCAGATCCTCACCGCCGGGAACCTCGCCCGCGCCTTCGGGGGCCGCTCGCCGCTGCACGACCCGGCCCGCATTCCCGCGCGCGCCCCGGAGGTCCGCTGATGGACGCCCTGATGAATTCCCTGCTGGCCCCCATCGGGTACGACTTCATGCTGCGCGCCCTGCTGGTCTCCTCGCTGGTCGGCGCGGTCTGCGCGGTCCTGTCGTGCTTCATCACGCTCAAGGGCTGGTCCCTGATGGGCGACGCCGTGTCGCACGCCGTGCTGCCCGGCGTGGTCCTGGCGTACCTGCTGAACCTGCCGTTCGTGATCGGCGCGTTCGTGTTCGGCCTGATCAGCGTCAGCGCCATCGGGTTCATCCAGTCCCGCTCGCGCGTCAAGGAGGACACCGTGATCGGCGTGGTGTTCACGGCGCTGTTCTCGCTGGGCCTCGTGATGATCTCGCGCGTGTCCAGCGACGTGCACCTGTCGCACATCCTGTTCGGGGACGTGCTGGGCATCAGCCAGGACGAACTGTGGCAGACCGTCATCGCGGGCGCCGTCGCGCTGGGCGCCATCCTGATCCTGCGCCGCGACCTGCTGCTGTACGTGTTCGACGCCACGCACGCCCGCTCCATCGGCCTGAACACCGGCTTCCTGTACGCCGCGCTGCTGGTCATCCTGGCCCTGACCATCGTCAGTGCCCTCCAGACGGTCGGCGTGATCCTGGTCGTCGCCATGCTGATCACGCCCGGCGCGACCGCGTACCTGCTCACGGACCGCTTCAGCCGCATGATGTGGCTGGCCGTGGCGACCGGCGTGCTGTCCAGCCTGCTCGGCACGTACGTCAGTTACTTCCTGGACGGCGCAACCGGCGCGTGCATCGTCCTGACGCAGAGCGTGCTGTTCGGACTGGCGTTCCTGTTCGCCCCGAAACACGGCCAGCTGGCCCGCCGCCGCCAGCAACGCCTGGAACGCGAGGCGGAGTTGCAGGGCTGACAGGATTCCGATGGAATGGTGTGCAGACCGTTCCATCCGAGCGAAGCGAGCAGGAACAGAGCGGGGTCCGGGCGTGGAGGACGAAACAGACGGACTCCGTAATGAGGCCCAACAACTCAAGAGGCGCGCCCCCGGTCACTCCAGGGGCGCGCCTCTCTTCTGGAGTCAGTCGCCCAGGACGGTGTCCCCGCCGATCCAGACGCGGGCGACGTCGGCGGGCGTGCCGGTGGCGAAGGCAGCGGCCAGGGCGCGCTCGGGGCTGGCGGCGTGGCGGAACACGGCGTCCAGGGGCGTGCCGGGCGCGGGCCTGAGGTGCACGGCGTCGAAGGCGCGGCCCGGCTCGAAGGACCCGGTGTGCGGCAGGTCCAGCGCCTCGGCCCCGGCGAGCGTGGCGAGGTACAGCAGGTGCGCGGGGCTCAGGGGGACGCCGCCGGGCATCAGGTTCTGCATGAAGTGCGCCTGAAGGCCTTCTTTCAGCAGACTAAAGCCGGTGCCGCCGCCCACGTCGCTGCCCAGCGAGACGTGCACGCCGGCGTCCAGGTGGCGGCGCAGCGGAAAGAAGCCGCTGCCGAGCGCGGAGTTGCTGCACGGGCAGTGCGCGGCGGTGCAGCGGTGCGCGGCCATCACGGACAGTTCGCGGTCGGTCGGGTGGACATTGTGCGCCAGGACCGAGTGGCGGCCGACCAGTCCGGCGCGTTCGTAGGTGTCGAGGTAGTCGCGGGCGCCGGGGAACAGGTCGCGGACGGTCTGGATCTCGCGGGTGTTCTCGTTGATATGGCTGGTGAAGCGCAAGCCGGGAAAGTCCCTCATCAGGGCGGCGCAGGCGTCCAGGATGCCCTCGCTGGCCGACAGGCTGAAGCGGGGCGTGACGGCGTACAGGGTGCGGCCCGCGCCGTGCCAGCGTTCGATCAGGGCGCGGCCCTCGTCGTAGGCGCGCTGGGGCGTGGTGTGCAGTTCATCCCGCAGCAGGCGGTCACTGACCACCAGTCCGGTCACGGCGCGCAGGCCGGTGCGGGTGGCCTCCTCGAAGAAGGCGTCCACGGCGCCCGCGAAGTGCGAGCCGAACACCAGCGCGGTGGTCGTCCCGGCGCCGATCAGCCCGCCGATGAAGTCGCGGGCCACGCCGCGCGCGTAGGCGAGGTCGGCCATGCGGGCCTCCTCGGGCAGGGCGCACTGGTCGAGCCAGTCGAGGAGCGGCAGGCCCAGCCCGCCGATCACGCGCACCTGCGGGTAGTGGACGTGCGTGTCGATGAAGCCCGGGAGCAGCAGGCCGCCGCGCAGGTCGGTCACGGGGGCGTCCGGGTGCGCGACCCGGATGTCTGCGAAGGGTCCGGCAGCGAGAATCACGCCGTCCTGAACGAGCAGGCCGCCGTCCGACTGGGCGTCCAGCGCGTCCGGGTGCGTGAAGGGGTTGCGGGGCGTGTGCAGGTACGTGGCGCGGTACAGGGTGGCGGCGGAGGTCGGCTGTGCCAGGGTCGCCGGTTGCTGCTGAGGCGGGAAGTGCGGGTTGGGAGTGGTCACGGGGTCCTTTCTGCGGCGGGGAGCGTCTGGAGGGAGGGCGCCGCCTGAATGAGCGGGAGGAGTTGCGCGGCGACGGCCAGCGCGATCACGGCCGGGTGCTTGCGCTGCGGCCCCAGGGTCAGGTCCGGCAGGCCGATAGGCGTGGTGACGCGCGCCAGCGCGGCGGGCGGGTGGCCCAGGTCGCGCAGTTGCGCCTGGAAGCGGGTCCACTTGGCGGCCGAGCCGATCAGGCCCACGAACCCCAGGTCAGACCTGCGCAGCGCGGCGTCGATCAGGGCGGCGTCCTCGGCGTGGTCGTGCGTCATGACCAGCAGGTGCGTTCCGGCGGGCAGGTCGTGCAGGGTCATCTCGGGAATGGGCGAGTGGTGCACGTGCAGGGTCGCGGCGGCGTCCGAGAGGACCGACAGGCGCTCGGGGGTCAGCTGCGCGGCGCGCGAGTCCACGAGGTGCAGGTGCAGCGGCAGCCGCGACAGCATCCGCGCGAGTTCCAGGCCCACGTGCCCCACGCCGAACACCGCGACGTGCGCGCGGGCCGCCTGCATGGGTTCGAGCAGCAGCGTGACCTCGCCGCCGCAGCACTGGCGGCCGTGGTCGTTCGCGGCGCGGTCGGTCAGGCGCAGCGTCAGCAGGTCCGGTGTGGTCGCGCCGGTCGCCAGCAGGGCGCGGGCGCGGTCCACGGCGGTCGCTTCGAGGTTCCCGCCGCCCACGCTGTCCCAGGTGTGTTCGGCGGTAATCAGCATCTTCGCGCCGGCCTCGCGGGGCGTGTGCCCACGCGCGGCGGCGACCGTGACGAGCACGCCCGCCTCGCCGCGCGCGTGCAGGGCGTTCAGGGCCTCGCGCCAGTTCATGCGCGGCCGCCGCGCACGGGAGTGTCATACGGACTCCGATTGAATGGCTTGCAAAGCCGTTCAATCCGAGCGGAGCGAGTAGGAGCAGAACGGATTCCGGACGTGGAGTTGATAGATCGGTGGTGTTCCGATCTGTCAACGAAACAAACGGAATCCGTATCAGTCACCGGGCACCTCGGCAGGCCGGGCGGTGCGGGCCGCATCCAGCGCCCAGTACACGGCCTCGGGTGTGGCGGGGCTGTTCAGCAGGGTGCTGCGGCTGGGCGGGCCGAAGGCGGCGCAGGCCTCGCGCAGCGCCTCGCGCGCCGAGATCGCCAGCATCAGCGGCGGCTCGCCCACGGCCTTGGAGCCGTACACCACGCCGGATTCCGTGGCGCGTTCCAGCAGGCCCACGTTGAACTGCTCGGGCAGCTCGCTGAAGCTGGGCAGCTTGTACGTGCTGGCCGACTGGGTCTGGAGGCGACCCCGGTTCGGGCCGTCGGACTCGTCCCAGCGGAGTTCCTCCAGGGTCAGCCAGCCCAGGCCCTGCACGTACCCGCCCTCGACCTGCCCCAGGTCGATCAGCGGCGAGAGGCTGTCCCCGACGTCGTGCAGCAGGTCGGCGCGGCGCACGCGGTACGCGCCGGTGAAGCCGTCCACCTCGACCTCGGTGACGCTGGCGCCGTAACTGAAGTACTTGAACGGCTCGCCCTGCATCGCCACGCGGTCCCAGTGGAGGCCCGGCGTGCGGTAGAAACCCGCCGCCCACAGCTGCGTGCGCAGGTGGTAGGCGTCGTGCACCAGGGTCTTCCAGTCCAGGCCGCGTTCCGGGTGGCCCAGCGGGAACACGCGCCCGGCCTCGAAGCGCACGTCGTCCGGGTGCACGCCGAGCGACCCGGCGGCCACGGCGGCGAGGTTCGCGCGGATCTGATCGCAGGCGTCCTTCACGGCTCCGCCGTTCAGGTCGGCGCCGCTGCTGGCGGCGGTGGCGCTGGTGTTCGGCACCTTGTCCGTCCGGGTCGGCGCGAGGCGCACCGAGGACAGCGGCACGCCCAGCGCGGTCGCGGCCACCTGCATCATCTTGGTGTGCAGGCCCTGGCCCATCTCGGTGCCGCCGTGGTTGATCAGCACCGAGCCGTCCTTGTACACGTGCACGAGGGCGCCCGCCTGGTTGTACGCCGTGAAGTTGAACGAGATCCCGAACTTGACCGGCGTGACGCTCAGGCCGCGTTTGCGGTGCGGGTGCGCGGCGTTGAAGGCCTCGACCTCCGCCTGCCGTTCCCGGAAGTCGCTGCGCTCCAGCAGTTGCGCCCACAGGTCATGCATGCGCTCGGCGTGCCGCACGGGCTGGCCGTAGGGGGTCGCCTCGCCCGGCTGGTAGAAGTTGCGCTGCCGCAGCTCGTGGGCGTCCAGGCCCAGCAGCGGGGCCACGCGGCCCAGGATGTCCTCGGTGACCAGCATGCCCTGCGGCCCACCGAAGCCCCGGAAGGCCGTCTGCGAGGTCTTGTTCGTTCTGGCGATCCGCCCGCGCGCGTGCACGTGCGGGATGAAGTACGCGTTGTCCAGATGGCACAGGGCGCGCGCCATGACCGGTTCGGACAGGTCGAGGCTCCAGCCGCCGTCGCTGGTCAGGGTGACCTCCAGCGCCGTGAAGCGGCCGTCGGCGTCGAACCCGGCCTTCCACGCCGCGTGGAACGGGTGGCGTTTGCCGGTCTGGGTCATGTCCAGCGTGCGGTTCAGGCGCAGCCGGACGGGACGCCCGGTCAGGGTGGCACCCAGCGCGGCAATCGCCGCGTACCCGTGCGGCTGCATCTCCTTACCGCCGAAACCGCCGCCCATGCGCAGGCACTGCACGGTCACGTGGCTGGACGGGAGGCCCAGCACGTGCGCGGTGATCTCCTGCGTCTCGGTCGGGTGCTGCGTGCTCGACTGGATGAAGACCTGACCGGCCTCGTCCACGTGTGCCAGCGCGGCGTTCGTTTCGAGGTAGAAGTGCTCCTGCCCGCCGATGTCGAACTCGCCCGTGAACACGTGCGCGGCCTGCTCGAAGCCGACGGTCACGTCGCCGCGCGCCAGGGTGGACTGCGCCCCCTGGAACGCTTCGGCGGCGATGGCCTCGCGGACCGTGATGACCGACGGCAGCGGCTCGTAACCCACCTGCACGGCGGCGGCCCCCAGGCGGGCGGCGTCCTCGGAGTCGGCCAGCACCCACGCGACCGGGTGGCCGTGGTACATGGCGACCATGGGGAACAGCGGTTCGTCGCCCTTGACGCCCGCGTCGTTCACGCCGGGCACGTCGGCGGCCGTCAGGACACGCACGACGCCCGGCACGGCCAGCGCGGCACCCGTGTCCAGGCCGGTCACGCGGGCGTGCGCGTGCGGCGACCCGACCGGCCACGCGTGCAGCAGGTTCTGGAGTCTCACGCCCAGGTCGTCGGTGTACAGGGCGTGCCCGGTGACGTGCAGCGCGGCGCTCTCGTGCAGGATGGCCTCGCCCACGGACGCGGCGGACGGACGTTCGTGCAGGCTCATGCGCCCACCTCCTGTTCCTGCGTGGCGGCGTCCTGCGATTCGAACCAGAGTTTCAGCAGGCTCTGTTCCAGCATCGCGGCGCGGTAGGCGGCGCTGGCGCGGTGGTCGCTCAGGGGCGTGCCGGTCTGCCCCAGCAGGCGCGCGGCCGTCCGGACGGTCGCCTCCGTCCAGGGCTGCCCTTCCAGCGCCGCCTCGGTGTCACGGGCGCGCAGGGGCGTGGCGGCCACGCCGCCCAGGCCGATGCGGGCGCGCGTGACCACGCCGCCGCGCACGTCCAGCGCGTACCCGACCGCCACGCTGGAGATGTCGTCGAAGCGGCGCTTGGCGATCTTGTGGAAGGCCGTCAGGGGCGAGAGCGGCAGCGGAATCCGCACGGCGGCGATCAGTTCGCCCGGCTGCCGCACCGTCTGCCGGTACCCGGTAAAGTAGTCCGAGAGCGGCACCTCGCGCACGCCGTCCGGGCCGACGAGCCGCACCGAGGCGTCCAGCGCCAGCAGCGCGGGCGGACTGTCCCCGATGGGCGACGCGGTGCCCAGGTTCCCGCCCAGCGTGGCCGAGTTGCGGATCAGGCGGCTGGCGAACTGCGGGAACCACCCGGCCAGGAGCGGCACGCGCCCGCCCAGGCGGCGTTCCAGCTCGCTGAGGCTGTGGCCCGCGCCCAGCAACAGCGAGTCCGCGCGCTCCTCGAACACCCGCAGTTCCGGCAGGTGATCCACGGCGACGGTCACGGCGGCCCGCGCGTGACGCAGGTTCACTTCCACGCCCCAGTCGGTGCCGCCGGACAGCACCTTCGCGTCCGGGTGCGCGGCCAGCAGGTTCAGGGCTTCGGCCAGGGTGGCAGGCCGGTGGAATTCACCGTCCGGGGCGTTCAGGACCGTGGGGCGCGGGGCCGGGGCGGGCTGGGCGCGGCGCGCGGCCAGGGGGTCGGCGGCGTCCGGGGAGCCCAGGGCGTACGCGGCGTCCGCGATGGGGCGGTAGCCGGTGCAGCGGCACAGGTTTCCGCTGAGCGAGTGCAGGTCGAAGCCGTTCGCGGCGCCGTGCTGGCCGTCCACGCGGTCCGGGCGCAGGTACTCGGCGGCCATGCTGACCACGAAGCCCGGCGTGCAGTACCCGCACTGCGACCCGCCCCGCACCGCCAGTTCCCGCTGCGCCGGGTGCAGCGCGGCGGGCGAGCCGAGGCCCTCGCTGGTCACGACCTGCGCGCCGTCCACGGCGGCCAGCGTCACCAGGCAGGCGTTCACGCTGTCCCAGCGGGTGCCGCCCTGCCCGTCGTCGCGGGCGATCAGGACCGCGCAGGCTCCGCACTCACCCTCGGCGCAGCCTTCCTTGCAGCCGGTCAGGCCCTGGGCGCGCAGGTGGTTCAGCAAATTCGTGTGCGCTCCGGCGGGCACCTCGCCCGGCTGGCCGTTCACGGTCAGGTTCACTCTCTGCATGTCACTCCTTGACCACCTTTCGTGCGGTGGCAGACACCCGGCGATCAGCGCCCACCAGCCTGAAGGCCTTCAGGGGCGGACGCATGGTTCACGCCGGACGCGGTGTCTGGGGCGGGCCGCTGGTTATCCATGCAGAACAACGGCCTGATTGAGTACCCGCCCAGGATAAGGCAAGGGCCGCAGTGGCGTACGCCGCTCGTCTGGGCAGCCGGACCGGACGCTCAGCAACTGGTGAACCCGGTACAGAACAGCGCGAATTGCGGCACAATAGCGGCGTTCCGAATCCGGCCGCGCCACGCGGCACCACACACCCGGCGGGCGCCTGCCCGCCCTGAACACAGGGAGACCCTATGACCGAACCGAACGCAGACATCATCGTGGTGGGAGCCGGACTGGCCGGACTGGTCGCCGCCGCCGAGGCCGCCGACGCCGGAAAGCGCGTGCTGCTGCTGGACCAGGAAGGAGAGCAGAACCTGGGCGGACAGGCCTTCTGGTCGTTCGGAGGCCTGTTCCTGGTGGACAGCCCCGAGCAGCGCCGCCTGGGCATCCGCGACAGCCGCGAACTGGCCCTGAGCGACTGGATGAACACCGCCGGTTTCGACCGGCCCGAGGATCACTGGCCCCGGCAGTGGGCGCAGGCGTACGTGGACTTCGCGGCGGGCGAGAAACGCTCGTGGCTGGCCGCGCAGGGCCTGAAACTGTTCCCGGTGGTCGGCTGGGCCGAGCGGGGCGGGCAGGGCGCGCTCGGGCCGGGCAACAGCGTGCCGCGCTTCCACATCACCTGGGGGACCGGGCCGGGCGTGGTCGAGCCGTTCGAGCGGCGCGTGCGCGCCCACCTGCTGTCCGGGCGGATCCGCGCGCACTTCCGACACCGGGTGCGGGAACTTGTGTTCGACGGTCCGGCCGTGACGGGCGTGCGGGGCGACGTGCTGGAAGCCTCGCAGGTCGCGCGCGGCGAAGCGAGTTCCCGCGTGGTCGTCGGGGACTTCGACCTGCGGGCCGGGGCCGTCATCGTGACGTCCGGCGGGATCGGCGGGAACCATGATCTGGTGCGCCGCAACTGGCCGCGCGAGCGGCTGGGTGAACCCCCGGCGTTCATGGTGGCGGGCGTACCCGCGCACGTGGACGGGCAGTTGCAGCAGACGGTGCACGCGCAGGGCGCGAACCTGATCAACCCGGACCGCATGTGGCACTACACCGAGGGCCTGCGCAACTGGAATCCCATCTGGAAGGGGCACGGCATCCGCGTGCTGCCGGGGCCGAGCAGCCTGTGGCTCTCGCCCACCGGTGAGCGGCTGCCGTACCCGCACGCGCCGGGCTTCGACACGCTGGGCACCCTGACGCACATCACCACGCAGGGCTGGCCGTACACGTGGTTCGTGCTGAACCGCGCGGTCATCAAGAAGGAATTCACGCTCAGCGGCTCAGAGCAGAACCTCGACCTGACGGAACGGGACATCCGCGCCACGCTGGGCCGCGTGGGCAGCCGCGTCTCGCCCAGCGTGCAGGCCTTCATGGATCAGGGCGAGGACTTCGTGGTCCGCGACACCCTCGACGACCTGCTGCGCGGCATGGCCGACCTGACCGGCGACGGGCTGCTGGACCCCGAACAGGTCCGCCGTGAGATTCACGCGCGCGACGCGGCCCTCGCCAATCCCTTCGGGAAGGACCCGCAGATCACCGCGCTGCGCGGCGCACGCGCCTACCTGGGCGACCGACTGGTGCGCGTGGCGAAACCGGGACCGCTGCTGGACCCGCAGAGCGGCCCGCTGATCGCCGTGAAACTGAACATCCTGACCCGCAAGACCCTCGGCGGCCTGGAAACCGACCTGAGCGCACGCGTGCTGGGTCAGGGCGGCCAGCCCATTCCAGGCCTGTACGCGGCGGGCGAGGTCGCGGGCTTCGGCGGGGGCGGCGTGCACGGCTACCGCGCGCTGGAAGGCACCTTCCTGGGCGGCTGCATCTTCAGCGGCCGGATCGCGGGCCGCGCCGCCGCCGGGACCGTGTAATACGGACTCCGATTGAAGGGGCTACAAAGACCCTTCAAGCCGAGCGAAGCGAGTGGGAGAGAA
>NZ_BMQM01000010.1 GCF_014648115.1 Deinococcus seoulensis | reverse complement strand
TTGACGTCCCGAAGGGACGTCAACAGTACCTCCAGCGCACACCGGCGATGGCGATTGGGCTGACCGATCGCGTTTGGACGCTGCGAGCGTGGCTGTCACGGCCTCAAGGCGTTTCCTGTCGGGCATAGTTCCAGCCAACTACCCCCCGCTCGGATTGAACGGTTTTGGCACACCATTCAATCGGATTCCGTGTCATACAAAGCCCCGCCCAGTGCGGGGTTTTTGCTGTGCCACCCCTGCGACTGCCCGGCGCGTTCATCAGCGTTCAGGGGTCGTTCAGGGGTCGGGAATCAGTATGCAGGCAACAGGAAAGAAGGGGGCAGAGCCATGCACGGATAACGACGGAACAGACCGCGAGCATCCCAGAATCTTCAATCCAAATGTTGAGAGCCCGCCGGGTTCTTAAGGAGAGCGTCATGTCACAAATCGCCCAGGTTTCCCCGCGTTCCCTCGCCCGCCTTTCCCTGGCTGCCCTGGCCATCAGCGCATCCCTGGGTCTGAATCCAGTTTCGGCGCAGCGCACGCCAGCCGGTTCGCTGTCTGCCGCACCCCGCGCGGCGCTGGCGGCGGCGCTGCCTGATCTGCCCGAAAGCCCCACGGCCAGTGAGACGGCCGGGAACCTGAGGGCCGCCGCGCCGAACGCCGCCGAGGCGGAACTGGCGCGCGGCTGCCGGGACAACCTGCTGCGCAACGGCGACGTCAGCGACTTCACGGTGGGCGGCAGTACCAATTTCCCGCCGTCGGTGGTGCCCGGCTGGAGCCCGTCGGTCTACACCCCGCAGGTCGGCCCCACACCTGGTTTCGGCGGTGCCAGGGGGTGGCTGCTGGCCTGGGGGTACGGTCAGGGCGGTGAGTCCTTCCAGCAGAACGTGAACCTGCCCGCCGGCACCTACAGGTTGACGCTGGCGACCCGGCAGCATAACGCCTCCACGAATCCCACGCCCGCCCGGTACCGCGTCGCGTTCCGGAACGGCGCGACCCCCAACCCCTGGGGCACGCCGGGCGCCGCCACGCTCGATTCGGCCCCCATGACGAACGCCACCTGGGCCACGCAGTCCTACACCTTCACGACGACGACCGCCACGAACGTCATGCAGGTGAACACTTTCAACGCCAACTCCACCAGCGCCGTGAGGGGCCGCACGGAGCGGGTGTCGTGGATGGCCTACGACTCCTTCTGCCTCCAGAAGGTCAAGCCGGCGGCGCTGCGGCGCGGCATGACCTGGACGGTGCGCGAGGTCAGGGACCGCCTGGTGAACGTCGGCAATCACTCCGGCACCAACGCCTATGCCGGCGACACCCCGGAAACGGCGGTACTGCCCCTGCTGTGCATCCTCCCGGGCAATCTGCCGGTGCCGGCCGGGATCACCCCGGACTTCTACCACGGCTGGTCAAAGAGTCAGGTGCGCCTGACGACACCGGTGTCCGGATCGGTGATGAATTCACAGATTCTGGCTGACGGCATCTGCGCCACGCAGTTCGGGCAGGGCTGGCGCATGGGCGAATTCCATGACGGCAGCGGTGGGCACTCCTTCTGGGCAGTCGCAGGAGACCCGAGCGTGTTCGCCGCGTTCAAGCTCGGAACCAAGTTCTGGACCTTCATCAATGACCAGAACGCCAACGTCTGGAACTCGGTGCCCTGAAATCCGTTACCGCGCCCGCACCCGGACTAACCCTGCCGGGTGCGGGCGCGGCTTGTGCCGGAGTGCGGTTCCTGACAGCATGCCGGGGCATGCGTGACTTCCGTTTTCTGCCTGAACCGCCGACCCGTCCGGGGAACGGGCACCTTCAGGACTGGGCTCTGTCGCCTCTGCCGCTGATCGAGGAGGGTGCGGCGCGGGCGCGCTCGGCGGGCGTGGATGTGTTCCGGTTGCGGCTGGGCCTTCCGGCGGTGGTGGGGGTGGGCGCGGCGTGGAACCGGGCGGTGCTGACGGACCTGGGCACGTTCCGCAGTGCGGGGAGCCTGTCGCGGATCGTGCCGTACCTGTCGGGTGGGGTGATCCTGTCGGACGCGCCGGGGCACGGGGGGCGGCGCTCGCTGATGAATCCGGGGTTCGGGCGGGGGCACCTGCTGGCGTTGCAGGCGCGGACGCGGGCGGCGTTGCCGGGCGTACTGGACGGGGAGTTCGATGCGCTGGCCTGGGCGGACGGCGCGGTGCTGCATTTGCTGAACGCCGCGTACTTCAGCGGGGAGTTCGACGTGGGGCTGCTGCACGCGTTCCTGGCGCCGCTGCGCCGTCCGTTTCCGGTCCCGGCGATTCCGCGTCCGCTGCTGTTCGCGCGGGTGGACGCCGAGCTGCGCCGCCTCGCGCACGTGCGCCTGACCGGGCGGGGGCATGACGACCTGCTGGCAGTGCTGGCGCCGCTGCCGGGCGGGCTGGAGGAGGCGCGGGTGTCGCTGGCGGCGGCGCACGACACGACCACGCACGCGCTGGCGTACGCGATCTGGTTCCTGGCGCAGCATCCGCAGTGGCACGCGCCCGAGCATCACGCGGCGGTGCTGAAGGAGGTGCTGCGTCTGTTCCCGCCGGGCTGGATGGGCAGCCGCCGCCTGAGCCGCGACCTCGACTGGCACGGGATACGGTTGCCGCGCGGGGCGCTGGCGCTGTACTCGCCGTACCTGAGTGGGCGTGACCCGGCCGTGTGGGACCGCCCCGACGAGTTCGATCCGGGCCGCTGGGCCGCCAGACCCCCCGCGTGGGCGTACCTGCCGTTTGGGGGCGGCGAGCGGCTGTGCCTGGGCATGCACCTCGCGCAGATGCTGATTCACGACACGCTGGGGGCGCTGCCCCCCCTGCGGGCCGTGTGGGGCGACCCCACGCCGCTGCCGGGCCTGACGCTCGGGCCGCGCGGGCCGTTGGTCGTTCAGGCACAGCCTGCATAGCCTTGATCCCGGCTGCATACCACGCTATAGTGTTCGACATCACCGCCCTCCGGGGCGGTTTTTTATGGCCGTGCAGGCTCGCCGGACGCCGGCCGGGCCGCCTGCTAGCCTGCGGGCATGACCGATCCCGCGCCGTCTGCCGATCCCGCTGCCGCGCCGCTGCCGCCCGACGCCACTGTGCCGCAGGGGCCGCAGCGGGGGCCGGTGCAGGACCGCTCGCCGCTGCCGGACGTGCTGCGCGGCCTGAGCCTGCTGGGCATCCTGGTCGTGAACATGCAGGACTTCGCGGGATTTCTGGAGTGGCGGCAATCGGGCCTGGACCGCGCGGCGCAGGTGGTCACGGACGTGCTGGCGAACGGGCGGTTCATCTCGATCTTCGCGATGCTGTTCGGGTGGGGCGCGGCGGGCCTGCTGGCACGGCACGGGGCGGGCGTGTTCCTGCGGCGGCACGCGGCGCTGCTGCTGCTCGGCGCGGCGCACTTCGTGCTGGTGTGGCATGGGGACATCATCAGTCTGTACGCGCTGGTGGGGCTGGGCATGCTGGCGACCGTGCGGATGAACACCCGCACGCTGCTGGTCATGGCGGGCGTGCTGGGCACCTGGTACCTGGGCCTGGACCTGCTGTCGGCCCTGGCCAGCCGGGGCGAGGCGGGCACGCGCTGGTCGGGCCTGCCGGACCTGGGCGGCACCTACGCGGGGAACGTGGCGGCCCGCGCGGCCGAGTTCTCGCCGGAACTGCTGGGCAGCGCGCTGTTCAACGGGCCGTGGCTGCTGGCGCTGTTCTGCCTGGGCGCGGCGGCGCAGCGGTCGGGGTTGCTGCTGCGCCCGCACGAGCACACGCGCACGCTGCGCGGACTGGCGGTGGGTGGGCTGGGGCTGGGGTTGCCGCTGGGGGCGCTGCTGGCGTACCTGAACACCCGCCCGGAGTACGCGGCGGGCGCGCTGGCCCTGCCGGTCCGGATGGGGGGCGGGCTGGCGTCCGCGCTGGGGTACGTGGGCGTGATCGGGCTGCTGGCCGCGCGGGGGCGGCTGGGGTGGCTGCGGCCCCTGGCGGCCAGTGGACGCACCGCCATGAGCAACTACCTGACGCAGAGCCTGCTGATGACCGCTTTGTTCTACCCGTACGCGGGCGCGCAGTTCGGACGGTGGGGCGCGGCGGCCGGGCTGGCCCTGTCGCTGACCGTGGGGCTGGCGCAGGTGCCGCTGAGCGCGTGGTGGCTGGCCCGCTTCGGGCAGGGGCCGCTGGAAGGGCTGGTGCGGCGGGTGGTGTACGGCCCGCGCGTCCGGCAGAATCGGGCGCATGACTGATACCGGAAAACCGCTGCGGGTGCTGGCGTTGTGCCTGGGGAACATCTGCCGCAGTCCGGTGGCCGAGGCGCTGCTGCGGCGCGAACTGGCGGCGGCGGGCGTAACAGCCGTGGTGAGCAGCGCCGGAACCGGTGACTGGCACGTGGGCCGCCCCGCCGACCCGCGCAGCCGGGAGGTGGCGGCACGGCACGGCCTGCCCCTGGAGGGCCGGGCGCGGCAGCTGTCGGCGGCAGATTTCTACGAGCAGGACGTGATCCTGGCGATGGACGCCTCGAACCTCGCGGACGCGCGCCGCCTGAGCCCGCCGAACGCGGAGGCGCGTGTGCAACTGATGCGGGACTTCGATCCGCTCGCGCCGGGCGTGGACGTACCGGACCCCTACTACGGCGGTCAGGACGGATTCGAGGAGATGTACCGCCTGCTGGAACGCAGCGCCCGCACCTTCGCGGCCCGCGTGGCGGGGCAGTCCGTGGGAAATTCGTGAGGGGGCCGCGCTAGACTGCGGGGTATGGATAACCGCACGAACCTCGACGATTACCTCGCGGGGCTGGGCATCAGCGACGCCGACGAGAGCGAGCTGCCACCGCCCGCTCCGGACGCCGCCCTGAGCGCCGCGCCTGCGCCCGAGACGCCCGAGGACCCGAGGGCCGCCCTGGAAGCCTTCCTGCGCGGCCTGCTGACCCGCATCGACCCGGACCTGCAGGTGAGCGTCACGCAGGCCGACGACGCCCTGGAAGCCGAGATCACCGGCGAGAACGCCGCGAAACTCGCCGGGCGGGACGGCCGCACACTGGGCGCCATCGAGGTCCTGGCGTACACCGTGCTGGCCAAGCAGGAGGGCCGCGGGAACCTGCGCGTGCGGGTGGACATCGGCGGGTACCGCAAACGGCAGGCCGAGGCGCTGTCCAGGCTGGCCGAGCGGCTGGCCGTGCAGGTCGCCAAGAGCGGCGAGCCGCACGAGTTGCAGCCCATGCCCGCCTCTGAGCGGCGCGTGATTCACATCACCCTGAAAGAACACCCGGACGTGATGAGCGAGTCCATCGGGGAGGGCAACGCCCGGCGACTGATCATCAAACCCCGCCACGGGTAAGGGCGTGCAGCTGCGTGACCTGTTACGGCAGGGCGCGGCGCGGCTGGGCAGCGCGGGCGTTCCCTCCCCGGAGGTGGACGCCCGCGAACTGCTGCTGAGCGCGCTGCACCTGACGCCCACGGCGCTGCTGACCCGCGCGCACGAACCGGTCGGCGCGGACGGTCAGGCGCGTTACGCGGCGCTGCTGGACCGCCGCGCGGCGCGCGAGCCGCTGCAACACATTCTGGGTGAGGTCGAGTGGGGCGGCGTGCGGCTCCGCAGCGACCCGCGCGCCCTGGTGCCCCGCCCGGAAACCGAGTGGCTGCTGCACCTGCTGCTGCCGGGCGTGCAGTCCAGGCCCCGGCCGCGCGTGCTGGACGTGGGCACCGGCACGGGCGCACTGGCGCTGGGCATGAAGGCCGCCTGCCCCGGCGCGGCCGTAACCGCCACGGACCTCAGCCCAGGCGCGCTGGCCCTGGCGCGCGAGAACGCCACCCTGAACGGCCTGGACGTCACGTGGGTGCAGGCGGACCTGCTGGCGGGCGTGACCGGCCCGTTCGACCTGATCGTCAGCAACCCCCCGTACCTGCCGGACGGGGACCGCGCGCACGCCGACCCGGAAGTGCAGCGCGACCCGGACATGGCGCTGTACTCCGGCCCGGACGGCCTGACCCTGGCCCGGAGGCTGGCCGCACAGGCCCCGGCCGCACTGGCAGCGGGCGGGGAGCTGTGGCTGGAACTCGACCCGCGCAACGCCGCCACGCTGGCAGACGAACTGCGCGCAGACGGCTGGGACGCCCAACTGCACGCCGACCTGACCGGCCGCGAACGCTTCGTGCAGGCGCGTCGGGCCGGGGGGCCGGGCTAGCCTGCGCCCTGGGCGGCCTGCTCGGTTCGTTTGCGGTTCAGGGCGGCGCGCACGGCGTTCAGGCGTTCGCCGTGCAGCGGGTACAGGACCAGCAACGCCACGGCGATCAGCGCGCCCGCGATGGGCGGGCCGGTCATGAAGAAGCGGAAGCCCCCGGCGACCGCGTCGGGTTGCGTGGTCAGGGTGGGGTCGTAGCCGCTGGCGCGCGTGACCGCTCCGAAGGCCTGCGCGGTCAGGGCGGCGCTCAGGGTGGTGATGAAGCCGGACATGCCGTAGTACAGGCCCTCGCGGCGCTCGCCGGTGCGGATTTCGTCCTCGTCGATCACGTCGCCCAGGATCACGTCGCCCATCAGGATCATGCCGGAGAGCGCCACGCCGAACAGCACGGTCGAGGCGAGCGCGCCGGTCAGCGTGTTCACCAGCGCCAGCGGGATCAGCGCGGCGGCCCCCAGCGCGAAGGCCAGCAGCAGCGTGCCGCGTGCGCCCAGGCGGGGGGTCACGTAGGTCCGCCAGGGCCACAGGGCCGCGCCGGCCGTGACGAACGCGGAGGCCAGCAGCAGGGTGGTGGCGGCGCCGCCCGGTTCGCCCAGGCTGTAGCGCACGTAGAAGCCCATGCCGGTCGCCAGCGTGCCCGTGCAGAAGAAGCGCATGGTCTGCGCGGCCACGACGGTCAGGAACGCCGGGTTGCGGAACGTGACGCGCGCCGCCCGGAAGAACCCCAGTCCTGGCGCGGCGGTGCCCGGACGCTCGAACAGGCTGCCCAGCCCGGCCAGGATCGCGGCGGCGGCCAGCACGGCGAACAGGGCCGCCATGACGCCCCAGCCGAGCAGTCCGGCCAGCAGGGGCGGCAGCGCCAGCCCGATCAGCAGTCCGGCGACCTGCACGGCGTTCATGCGCCACGCGACGTCCGTGCGTTCCTGGAAGGTGCGGAACATCTCGGGCAGCAGCGACAGGTAGCCGGTGCCGACGGCGGTGTTGAAGGTCTCCCAGAGTGTCCAGACGACCACGAAGTACACCAGCAGCGCGGCGGGGCTGCTGACGCCGTCGAACGGTGCCGAGAACAGCAGCGCGAACAGGATCAGGCCCGGCAGGAACCCGAAGCGCACGAACGGAATGCGGCGGCCCCAGCGTGAGCGGGTCCGGTCGCTCAGGAACCCGATGACCGGGTTGTTCGCGGCGTTGTACACGGCGAAGCAGGTCAGGGCGGTCGCGGCCCAGGCGGGGTCCATGCGGCGGTCGTCCACGTAGTACAGCAGCAGGAAACTGCCGGTCTGCACCGGGATGGTCAGCCCGAAGTTCATGACCGCGTACCGCCAGCGCTGCGCGGAGGTCGTGTCGGGCAGCAGTTCGGGAGGTGGGGCGGCAGGGGCGGCAGCCGGAATCATGGCAACGCCGCGCCCAGCAGCGGCCGCAGCGCGCGGTAGGAGGTGACCTTCACGCCGCTGCGTTCGATCACGCCGGGCAGGCGCGGGTCCATGAACGCCGCGTGGTTCGCCACCCGGCCCTGCCAGTCGCTGGCGATGGCGCGCAGTTCCGGCGTGTCCCGCGCGGGGTGCAGGATGAAGTGCGTCAGGCCCGGCGGGAGGCTGCCGAGCAGGTCCTCGATCAGGGGCACCTGATCCCCGCCCGAGTGCAGCGGCAGCATCACGAGGTGATCCACCAGCGGCAGCCCCCGGGCCTCCAGCGCCTGCGTGAACTGCGCCGCCTGCGCCGCGTCCCGCGCGTCCAGCCCGTGCGAGCGCCACCCGGCACTGTCCAGGCGCGGGAACATCGGGACGGCGCCGTGCCGCAGCGCCAGGTCGATGCAGTCCGGCAGGAACAGGGGATGCGCGACGGCGCCCATGTGGGCGTCCACGTGCGAGACCTCGATGCCCAGGTCCAGCGCCCGCCGGATCTGCGCGTCCATCTCGGCGCGCACGGCTGCCGGAACGCCGTGCAGGCGGGCCGCCTCGACGGTCGCGTGCAGCTGCCCCTGCGCGTCCAGCAGGCCGGTGGCCGGGTCGCGGGTACTCAGGGCCGACCAGCGGTACTCGCTCCACTCGCTCGTCAGGGTCAGGTGCACGCCCAGGTCCGCGTCCGGGAATTCACGCGCCACCCCGGCGGCGGCCGCCGCCCACGCGCAGGTCGTCATGACCGACGCCGACGACAGCGTGCCCGCCCCGAACAGGTCCAGGCAGGCACTCACGGTCGCCTGACACATGCCCAGGTCGTCCGCGTGCAAGATCACCACGCGGTCGTCCGGCGCGTACCCCAGCGCGGCCAGCGCCGGGTTCGGGGGTGAGGTCGGCGCGGGTGGAGTCGGTGTGGTCATTCGCGGGCTCCTTGTCGGGCAGAGGGACTCGGGGAGGGTGGAGGCTCGGGGAAGGTGGGGGCCTGGACCGCAGGACAGAACCGCAGGAAGTCATGGAACGCAGGTGGAACAGAGGGAACACGGCCAGCATGCCACGCCCCGCACCCCCCTGCCCACCCGCGCGGCCTGAACAGCACAACAGAAGCCCGCCACACGCACAGGGCGCAGGCGGGCTTCCATCTTCAGGCGGGCTGTGTTCATATGGATTCCGTTTGTTTCGTTGACAACCCGGAACAGTACCGGGTTGCCAACTCCACGTCCGGAACCCGTTTCTCTCCTACTCGCTCCGCTCGGATTGAACGGCTTTATGAGCCATTCAATCGGAGTCCGTATCAGTCGTCGGCGGCGGGGGCGGGCGCGGGTTTCTCCGGGTTCTCGATGAATTCGGTCGGGTCGTACAGGTCGAAGCCGATTTCCTTCTCGTAGTCCTGGATTTTCACGTGCAGGCGTTTCACGTCGCCTTCCACGGCGCCGTAGTCGAAGGTGTCCCAGATGGCGGTCGTCTTGAAGTTCCCGCCGTCGAAGTCCGGGACCTCGCGGGTCTTGCGGATGCCTTCTTCCAGGGCCTTACGGCTCTCGATGCCCATGTTGCGGAACGCGACCTGCATCACGTCACGCTGGAAGTCGCGGGGGCCGTAGATGCCGGCGCGGTACACCGTCTCGTAGAAGTGCTCCCAGTTGGGTACCAGGGTCGCGGCGGGCATGCTGAACTGCCCGATGACGTTCTTGATGGCGTTCAGGGTGCGTTCCGGGTAGTAGTACAGGTACATGCGCACGCCTTCCAGGAAGAAGTTGTAGTGCGCGGCCTCGTCCACGGCGATGGTCTGCGCGACCTTCGCGAGGACCGGGTCGCTCACGCCTTTCAGGTGCGGTTTCTCGCTCTTGCCCTGCGCGATCTTCATCATGTTCAGGTAGTTCAGCTGCGTGGCGCGCTCCTGGAACACGGTGTACACGAGGTTGTGAATGGCGTCCGGGAACGGCAGTTCCCAGGTCTGGGATTTCAGGCGGTCCTTGTATTCCTCGATCCACTTGGGGCTGCGCTGGCCGCTGAACAGCACGGCGTTCTCCCAGGCGTCCGCGTGTTTTTCCTCCTCGCTGCCCCAGCGCATCTGGAAGTGCGAGCGGCCGTGGCTGCGGCGCACGAGGTGAATCAGGTTGCTGGTGAAGTCCGGCGCGTACTGCTCGACCGCGAAGAACCCCTCGAGGACCGTGATCAGTTCCCTGGGGAGGTTCTGGTTCAGGGCGCGCCAGTCGAAGGAGCGGTCCGGGTTCCAGTTGCGGGTTTCCTGACTGCGGGCGGTGTACCAGCGGTACAGGCCCAGGAATCCGCGTTCGATCAGTCGGTCCTTCTCGGCATTGCTCAGCAGGCCTGCGGGGGTGCGCGGGCGGTCATTCAGCATGTTGGGGGGCATTACGTCAGCCATTGGGAATTCCTCCTCGGGGCCGTCCCGGCTGGGGTGCGGGCGGGCGTGAACGGTGCAGACGCCGGGGACGGTACCCACCCAGCGTAATCCCACCGCCCGCGCGAACCCGTGAACCGGGACGCAGTTCAAAGGTGCCGCTCAAGGGTGCAGCGCAGGCGGGGCCAGCCGGGCGGGCCGGGACAACGCCGGGCACGCAGGCCGGACAACACCGGGCACGCAGGCCGGACAACTGCCGGAACTCAGGCGGCCCACGGGGGCGCGGCCCGCTACACTGCGGGCATGAGCCTTGTGGGACAGCCTGCGCCGGACTTCACCCTGCCCGCCTCGACCGGCGAGCAGATCACCCTGAGCAGTTACCGCGGTCACAGCGCCGTGGTGCTGGTGTTCTACCCGCTGGATTTCAGTCCCGTGTGCTCCATGCAGCTGCCGGAGTACTCGGGCCGCCAGGATGATTTCGCGGACGCCGGGGCGGTCGTGCTGGGCGTGAACCGCGACTCCGTGCACGCGCACAAGGCCTGGGCGGCCGAGTACGGCATCGAGGTGCCGCTGCTGGCCGACATGAAACTCGACGTGGCCCGCTCGTACGGCGTGGCCATCGACGACCGGGGCATCAGCGGCCGGGCGGTGTTCCTGATCGACCGCTCCGGCGTGATCCGCTACCAGCACGTCGAGGAGAAGACCGGGGATTACACCGTGCGGCCCGAGGCCGTGCTGGCCAAGATCCGCGAACTCTGATGGCCCCGGTCGTCCTGAGTTTCATCAACCTCAAGGGCGGCGTGGCGAAAACCACGGCGACCGTGCAACTGGCCGACACGCTGGCGTTCATGAAGCAGAAACGCGTGCTGGTCATCGACCTGGACCCGCAGACGAACGCCACCCTGGCCCTGATCGGCGAGGAACGCTGGGAGAAAGCCGACGAGGCGGGCCAGACGCTCGCGCAGCTGTTCCTGGACCTGCTGCGCGGCGACGGCACCTTCACGTTCGACGCCACGCGCGCCATCGTGCGCGGCGCCAGCAACCTCAACCGCGTGCCGCCCGAGGTGATGGACCAGCTGCCCGAAGGCACCCGTTACGGCCGCGTGGACCTGCTGCCCTCCTCCATCCGCCTGATCGACGTGCAGGACCGCATGCAGGACATCGCGGGCCGCACGTACTACTCGACCGGCCCGATGGAAGTCGTGAAGAAGTTCGTCGCGCCGCACTTCGACGCGTACGACTACGTGCTGATCGACTGCCCGCCCAACCTGGGCTTCGTCACGCAGAACGGCCTGGAAATCAGCGACCACTACCTGATCCCCACCATCCCGGACCGCCTGAGCACCTACGGCATCCCGCAGATCGCCGGGCGCATCGCCGAGATCCGCCGCGCCCGCAACCTGCGCCTGAGCTGCCTGGGCGTCCTGATCACCAAGTACCAGAGCCAGAGCAGCCAGCACCGCCAGGGCCTGCAACGCCTCCCCGAGGACCTGAAACGCGCCTTCACCGGCACCGGCGAGAGCACCCCCCCGATCCTGACGACCGTACTCCCCCAGACGAACGCCAGCGCCGAGGCCATGACCTTCGAACGCAAACCCGGCAACTACCGCGAGAAGTACGGCGGCGGCGTGGTCGCCGGGCAGGGCGCGTACAAGTACGGCCTGGACCTCGCCGACGAGATCGAGGACCTGCTCGCCAGCCGCCCACACCCCGCCCTCCCCTACCAGGACTGGCCGCCGCAGGACTGAGCGGCAGGCGCAGGCCAGGGCGACCTACAGCGCCAGTGGGTCCACCAGCAGCGCCGAGTCCGCCTCGAAGGCCTCGGCGTAGCGCACGCGCGCCAGGGTGCCCCAGTACGTCAGGCGGGCGCGGCGGCGCTCCACGATCTCCGGCGTGACCGTCTCCGAGATGGCCGCCCCCGAGAACTGACTCTCGTGCGCCAGGATCGCGGCCGCCCAGGTGTCCTGCACGGCCTCCACGTCGACCAGCACGTTCGGGGTGATGTCCGCGTTCCCCTGGTACAGCAGCACCCGCCCCACCCGGTGCGGGTCGCCCGGCAGGTCCGCCTTCGCCAGTTGCGCCAGATGCACGGCCCGCTTGGTCAGGTGGTACGTCCCGAAATGATCCGGGTGCCGGTCATGGTGGTGCGGAACGACCAGCACGCGGGGCCGCACCGCGCGCAGCACCGACGCCAGCGCGTGCGCGCCGCCCAGCGTGTCGCGCAGTTCGCCGTCCGGGAGGCCCAGTTGCCCGCGCCATGTGAGGCCCATGATGGCCGCCGCGCGGGCGCACTCGGCCACGCGCACGTCCGGCGTGCCCTGCGTGCCCCGCTCGCCCCGCGACAGTTCCAGGATGCCCACCGCGCGCCCCGCGCGGGCCAGCCGGATCAGCGTGCCGCCCGCACCGATCTCCGCGTCGTCCGGGTGCGGCGCCAGGCACAGCCAGTCCAGCGGCCCTGCCACGCCATGAATCGTCTCGAACGCCTCCGGAGTCCCTGCGGTTGCCATGCCCGCCAGCATAGAGCCCCCACCGAGGTCCGCACCCGGCGCCTTGACACTCCCCGGCGCACTCCATATACTTTTTGAGCTTCCGTCGGAAGTGTCCCAACCTGTATCCCGCCAGTGTAGCTCAGGGGTAGAGCAACTGATTCGTAATCAGTAGGTCGTCGGTTCAAATCCGACCTCTGGCCCCAAGGAAGGCCCCGCCGTGTGCGGGGTTTTTTCGTGTTCTGGGGTGCTGGTGGGCGGGCTATTGTGTTGACAGGCTCTCTGGCCTGCTTGGTGTGCGGTGTACGCTTATTCGCATGACGAATGACGCAGTGGCAGGC
The DNA here is from genome assembly GCF_014648115.1 of Deinococcus seoulensis. Taxonomy (NCBI): domain Bacteria; kingdom Thermotogati; phylum Deinococcota; class Deinococci; order Deinococcales; family Deinococcaceae; genus Deinococcus; species Deinococcus seoulensis. Next base: position 112,958 of record NZ_BMQM01000010.1, on the reverse strand, counting down.
GGTGGGCAGGGTCCAGTGGCGGATATCGGTGTGATCGGGCTGGCGGTGATGGGTGAGAACCTGATTCTGAACATGGCGAGCCGGGGGTTCACGGTCGCGGCGTTCAACCGGACGGTCAGTAAGGTGACGGCGTTCACGGGGGGCCGCGCGGCCGGGAAGTCCATCGTGGGGGCGGGGTCGCTGGAGGAACTGGTGGGGCAACTGAAGGCTCCGCGTAAGGTGATGCTGATGGTGAAGGCGGGCGCGGCGGTCGATGAGTTCATCGGGCACCTGCGGCCCCTGCTGAGCCCCGGTGACATCATCATCGACGGGGGGAACAGTCACCCGGCGGATTCGACGCGCCGCACGCGGGAACTCGCGGCGGACGAGCTGCTGTTCGTGGGGACGGGCGTGTCGGGTGGTGAGGAGGGCGCGCTGACCGGCCCGAGCATCATGCCGGGCGGGAACCCGGAGGCGTGGGAGGCGGTCAGGCCGATCTTCCAGAGCATCGCGGCGAAGGTCGGGGACGGCACGCCCTGCTGCGACTGGGTGGGGCCGGAGGGCGCGGGGCACTTCGTGAAGATGGTGCATAACGGCATCGAGTACGCCGACATGCAGATGATTGCCGAGGCGTACCAGTTGCTGCGTGACGGTGCGGGCCTGAGCGCCCCGGAGGCCGGTGAGGTGTTCGCCCGCTGGAACGAGGGCGAACTGGACAGTTACCTGATCGAGATCACGGCCGACATTCTCGCCAAGACGGACGACCTGACCGGGCAACCGCTGGTGGACGTGATCCTGGACGCCGCCGGGCAGAAAGGGACGGGCAAGTGGACGTCGGTGGCGGCGCTGGATGCCGGAAGTCCGGCCGCGACGATCACGGAGGCCGTGTACGCCCGCGCCATGAGCGCCCTGAAGGCCGAGCGTGTGGCGGCCAGCCGCGTGCTGAGCGGCCCGACCTTCGCCGCGCCCGCCGACCGGGAGGCGTTCATCGAGGGTGTGCGGCAGGCGCTGTACGCCAGCAAGATCGCCGCGTACGCGCAGGGTTTCCAGCTGCTGCAACTGAGTGCGCGGGACGCCGGGTGGACGCTGGATTACGGCCGGATCGCGCAGATGTGGCGCGGCGGGTGCATCATCCGCGCGGCGTTCCTGGACCGCATCAAGGAGGCGTTCGACGCGCAGCCGGACCTGCCGAACCTGCTGCTGGCCCCGTACTTCCGGGACGCCGTGCAGGGCGCGCAGACGGCGTGGCGCGGGACGGTCGCGGCGGCCGTGGTGGGCGGCGTGCCCGTCCCGGCGTTCAGCAGCGCCCTGGCGTACTACGACGGGTACCGCGCCGAGCGGCTGCCCGCGAACCTGCTTCAGGCGCAGCGTGATTACTTCGGCGCGCACACGTACGAACGCACGGACCGTGAGCGCGGCGAGTTCTTCCACACCAACTGGACCGGGCGGGGCGGCGACACGGCCAGCAGCACGTACAACGCCTGATCAGGGGGGCTCCCGGCGGCGGGTGGCGTGAGCGGCGCCAGCGGCCCGCGCCGGGGGCATTGTGGGGCGGGCGCTTGGTGTGTCGGCCCCCGCTGGGCTACAGTGGGGGGCTGACGGAACACCCACCCGCCCCACGCGGAACGGCAGTGTTTCAGGGAGGTTGCGAGAATGGCGGAAAAAGACATCGACAAGCTGCTGTCCATGACGGACAGCAAGTACCGACTGAGTGTGGTCACGGCCAAGCGCGCCCTGCAGTTGCGTTCCGGCGCGCCGAGCGTGCTGCCGGTCGAGCAGCGCGTGCGGTACCGGAACCTGGTCACGCAGGCCATGCGGGAACTGGCGACCGGGAAACTCACGGTCGGCACGAACCTGATCGACGAGCCGCGCTTCCAGCAGGATTACGTGCGGCAGCGTCAGGCGCAGCTTCAGGCTCAGCTGAACGCCGAACGCGAACGCGAACGCGACTGATCAGGCAGTTCCCTGAACGGAGGTGTCAGCTATCGTCTGACGCCTCCGTTCTCTGTCGGGGCACAGTGCTCTGTCGGGGTGCGGACGGTGTCCGGGTCACTCTGACAGGAAGTCCTTGAAGTCACCCAGAATGAACTCCCACCACTCGAAGGAGTCGTGCAGGTTCTCCGCGCTGACGCCGTTACGCAGGTTCACCCACATGCTCAGTGCCACGTTCCCCTTGCTGTTCAGGGAGGCGGTACCCACCATTTTCGTGCGGTTCCAGGTGTTCATCTGCGCCAGTGTGTTGTCACTGGTGGGTTCCCAGGTCGCCTCGAGCTGGATGCTGTTGCAGTTCCGGTTGTCCTTGTAGCCCGCGAAATTGATGTAGTACGTCACGTCGTCGATGCGGCCCTTGATACCGGGGTCGCCGTTCGACAGGTTATCGAACGAGGCCGTTCCGAAGTCACGGGCGACCGACAGGATCACGTCGGGAACGGTGGCGTCCACGAGGGTGACGGCAAGGGCGGGCGTACTCATCATCAGGGCGAGGGCAGTCGTGCGTAGGAGCATGGTTGACAGTCTCCCGGTCGTGCAGGCGGCTCTGTCTGAGCACCTGCGCAGCAGCGTACGCCGCCGGGGGAACACTTACGGGAACACCTGATCCGGAGTCCGTATGATCCGGCCGGTGCAGGGGCGGGGTCTGTCAACGAGGGACGGGTGCCGACAAGACGAACGGCGTCCGTATGCGCCTTCCCTGCCGGAGGGCCGCTGCTGCCCGCACGGGCAGGGGGCCGGGGCAGCGGCCATGTGCGCTGCCCCGGCCCCCTGCGACCGGTGGGTTGACTTCTGGCTTACTTCTCGACGAGGTACGCGGTTTCGATCACGTCGGGCGTGCCGCGCATGCCGGGCTCGATGCGGGTCAGGCGGTCGAGGACGTCGAGGCCTTCGACGACGCGGCCGAAGACGGTGTGGCGGCCGTCGAGGTGGGGGGTGTCGGTAAAGGTGATGAAGAACTGGCTGCCGTTGGTGTTCGGGCCACGGTTGGCCATGCTCAGGACGCCCTTGCCCTGGTGGCGGTGCTGGTTGGGTTCGTCCTCGAAGTCGTAGCCGGGGCCGCCCGCGCCGGTGCCGGTGGGGTCGCCGGCCTGCGCCATGAAGCCGTTGATGACGCGGTGGAACTTGATGCCGTCGTAGTAGTGGTGGCGCAGCAGGTACGCGAAGGAGTTCACGGTGACGGGCGCGTCGTCGGCGTGCAGTTCGACGACCATGCGGCCCTTGCTGGTTTCCAGCACGGCGCGGTAGCTCTTGCCGGGTTCGATGCCGTCACCGAGTTCCGGGGCGGCCCTGAAGCTGGTCTGGCGCTCGGCGCTGAGTTCGGGGCTGGGCGTGAAACCGTCTGCCTGGTAAAGGTCGCTCATGAGGCACAGTCTACAGAACCCGCGTGAACGGGGACGCAGAGAACAGCCAAGGGAACGGGCCGCCCCGCGCTCCGGCCGTTACTCGCCGGTGCGGGCGCGGCGTTTCTGGTACGCGCCGGTCAGGAGTTCGGCTATGTACTCGCGGGTGAACGGCATGTCGCTGGCCTCGGCGGCGCTGATCTCCTCGTCGCGGTCGTAGGTGAGGCGCACGAAGGTCGCGGTGTGGTTGGGACTGTGCGGATCGAATTCCAGGATCAGGTAGCACGGCAGCGTGGAATCCAGCGGGTTGCCCACGCTGCCGCAGTTGATCAGCGGGCGGCCCTCCACGTCCAGCAGCAGGGCCTCGTGCATGTCGGCGTACACCAGCGCGTCGGCGTGCCGGGTCAGGCCGTGCTGCGCGTTGGGCGCGAACGCCTCAAGCTGGTCGTGCAGGCTGCTGTGCGGGTACAGCCGGTGAAACAGGCCCCGGCTGCTGGCATGCACGAAACGCCACCACGCACCCCCGAACTGTTCCTCGATGCCGTAGGGCAGTTCGCCCAGGTACGTGAGTTGCGCGGGTGTCAGGCGGCTGCGCGGCCAGAGGTCCTGGGGGCGGTGGGTGGCGCCGGCCACGCGGGCGTCCCAGTTGCCCTGAATGACGCGCGTGGCGTGCGCCTGCGCCCAGTCGAGCACTTCGCGGGGGCGGGGGCCCTTGCCGACCAGGTCGCCCAGAATCCAGATGTCGGTCAGACCGCGCCGCTGAAGGTCCGCGTGAACCGCGAGCGTGGCCGCCAGGTTGGCGTGCAGGTCCGCGAGAATGGCGAGGCGAATCATAATCCGGAGTGTAGCCCACCCCCCCGCGCCGCCCGGACGCACCCGCCCCGGCCACCTTCACCTGACAGGCCAGTCAGCTGGGCAGCGTGGGCGTCAGGGCGCGGACCATGGCCCAGGTGATCAGGGCCGCCGTGACCAGCCCGGCCAGCACGAACCACGCCGGCGCGCCGCCCCGGCCGCCGGGCACGCGGGCCGCGCCAGCGTGATTCGCGGCGCCCCACGCGATCCGCAGGTTCACGAGGGCCAGGACCAGCAGCGCGGCGTCCAGCGCGTCCATCCATCCGCCGCCCACTGCCAGCGGGTACGACAGCAGGGGCGTCAGGCCGACCAGCACCAGCGCGATCAACAGTTGCAGCGCGTAAGGAGGCACGCTGCCAGTATGCACGGCACGCGCGGCCCAGTCTGCACGGCCCGTGCAGGCGCGGGAACTTACCCCAGCTCGTGGTACTGGCCGCGGAAGTACACCAGCGGGTCGTCGTCGGTGTAGCGGCTGTACTCCACGAAACCCACGAACAGCGTGTGGTCGCCCGCCGGGATGACCTGCTGCTTGCGGCACACCAGTTGCGCGATGCTGCCGCCGATCAGGGGCAGGCCCTCGTGCTCGAACCACGGCACGCGTTCCTCGGGGCCGGGCTTCCCGGCGAAGTGGTCACTCAGGTGCCGCTGCGTGGCCGACAGGACGTTCACGCCGAAATGCGTGACCGCCTCGCCGGACAGCAGTTCGTGCATGTGCGCGCGGGTGTCCACGCTGACCAGAATCAGCGGCGGGGTCAGGCTGACCGACACGAACGCGCTGGCGGTCATGCCCCGGCGCGTCTGGCCGTCCGTGGCGGTGATGACCGTGACGCCGCTCGCAAAGCGGCCCAGGGTCTGACGGAATTCCGTGGCGTTCAGTCCGGCGGGAGGGGTGTCACTCATGCGGCGAGTGTACCCGCCCCGCCGCCCCCGGCGGGCTTCAGCGTCTGACAGGCAGGGCCGGCACGACCGGCGTGTCGCGCACCAGCAGGTCCGGCAGGCGCACCACGCCCCGCTCGGGAATGGTGTCCGCCCAGCGTTGACCGCTGACGCGGATCTCGGTCTTCCCGGCAGGCAGCGCCGCGAACCCGTAGTACCCCAGGACGTCCGTCACGCTCTCGGCCACCACCTGTCCCTGCTGGATGGCCTGCACGGTCCGGCGGCCCGGCGTGGCGGTGCCCGTCACGCGGCCCAGCAGCCCGCGCACGGTGGGCGGCGCGTCCGTCCAGGCCAGCGGGCGGGCCAGCGGCATGCCGGGTGCGCCCAGGACGTTCATGACGGACTTCAGGCCCTGCGCGGCCGTCTCGCGCTGCCCGTACACCCCGGCGGTCGGCGTGCGGTACGAGTACCCCACCCAGCCCATCCCGGTCTGCACGGCGCGGCGGGCCTGCGCGGCCGTGATATCCGGCGTGTTCAGGTACATGGCCGTCCCGGCGGCCAGCGCGGCCCGCGCGCCGTCCGGGCGGTCCCGGACCGACAGGGCGAACGCGTTCCAGCCGTCGAACCAGTCGGCCTGCGGGGCGACCGTGTCGCGCTTGTAGTTCATCAGGACGTTCAGGTCGATCAGGCCGCTCTGCATCCAGGCGGGCCAGTCCTGAAGCACGTCACCGTACGTGCGGGTGCGCGTGAAGGCGTTCAGGTCGCCGGGGCGGGGTGCCGTCTGGTACGTGATGGTCGCCGCGCTGATCCATGCGTCGGGCCGCAGCGCCTTGACCTCCAGCGTGATGCGCCGCACGAGGTTCGTGACCTGCTCGCGTTTCCAGGCGGCCCACTGCGGGTCGTTCGTGGCGGGCGTCCCGGCGCGGCCCGTCTCGGCGCGGTAGCGGGCCAGGGTCTTCGGGTCGTAGCCCCACACGCCCCCGTCCGGGTAGCGGATGCGGTCCAGTTGCACGCCGTCCACCGGGTAGTTGCGGACCAGACTGACGACCGCCTCGGCCATGTACTCGGCCGCGCCGGGAATTCCGGCGTCCAGCCACGTGTCGCGGCCCTCCTGCCAGGTGCCGTCCGGGCGGCGCGCCACCCAGGACGCCGCGCCCGCCTGCGCGCCGTGCCCGCGCAGCACGTGCGCCGGATTGGTGTTCGGCGCGGCCGTGTTGCCCACGCCGGTCACGCTGACCCACGCGATCACGCGCATGCCGCGCGCGTGCGCCAGCGTGGTGATGACCTCCAGCGGATCGAAGTTCTTCTCGAGGTCGGCGTCCGTCACGGTGGGCACGCTGGCCTTCAGGCACAGGCAGTCGGCGCGGCGGATGGCCTGCACGAACAGCGTGTTCACGCCCATGCGCTGCGCGTCCGCGACGGTCTGCGTGACCTGCGCCCGCGTCTTCAGGCCCGGCCCGAACGCGTCGATCCACAGCCCGCGCAGGTTCGCGCCCGGATCGGGGGCCGGCGCGGGCTTCTGCGCGGCCGCGTCCGGCACGGCGGGCGCCGCAGGAGCAACCGGAGCAGCGGATGTAGGGGCAGCAGTTGCAGGGGTGGGGGTGGGGGCCGTGGCCTGAACGCCCCCCAGGGCCAGGGTGCAGGTCAGGATCAGGGGCGCGGCGCGGCGCAGCAGAGGAGGCGTCATAGTCGTGCCGGGCAGGCTAGCGCACCCACCCGCCGGGCAGATGAACACCCGCACTCACTCGCGCAGGCGGGCAGGCCGGTCGCATGTTACGCTCGACTGGCACCACAACCAACCGGAGGAAACACCATGAACAGACTTGCCCTGCTGGCCCTCGTCGGTACCATCGCCCTCGCCTCCTGCAATCAGGCACCTGATGTATCCGGTAAAAGCGTCACCAAGAGCTTCACGGACATGAAACTTGCCGGGTACACCGCTCCCTCCGGCACCGCCGTGTTCGTGGACCTGACCGGCGGAGACCGCCGCACCACGCTGACCGTCAAGGGCCTGAAAGCCAACACGGACTACCTGGCGCATTACCACGCAATGGGCACGGCCAGCACCACGGACGCCTGCAAATCGAACGGGGCGGTCGTGGGCGGCATGATCGGCATGACGACCAAGAGCAACGCCAGCGGCGATCTGGTCCTCAAGGGCTTCCAGCTGACGGCCGACCTGAAGGACGCGAAGTACATCAACGTGCACGAAGCCAGTGCCCTGGCGAACGTGCCGGTCTGCGCGCCCCTCTGATCCGTTCCCACTGACAGCAGGCCGCCCCGTTCAGCGTGGGCGGCCTGTCTGCGTCTGGTGTGGGCGGAGGTTACACGTCGCTGTCGTCTACGTCCTCGGTGTCATCGTCGCCGGGGGTCACGACGGGCGGCACGTTGCGGTTCTTGCCGATCTCGCGCACGCGCCCGCCGAAGCGGCTGCGGATGTCCTCGTACATGGGGTGCGCGCGGATGTCACCCGGACGGGACGGCGCGGGCGCGGCAGAAAGTGGGGCGGCCGCCGGGACGGGTTCGGGGCGGGGCGCGGGCCGGGGGGCCTGGGCGGGCGGACCTTCCTGCACGGGCGTCAGGGGGCCGCTGTCGTCGTAGGGGCCGCCCAGGGCGTTCCAGTCGGGTTCCTCGGTGATGGGTTCCACGATGTACAGTTCACGGCTCGGGGCGGGCGGCAGGCGGTCGCCGCCCTGCGCGCCTGCGGGAGCGGGGGGCGGCGCGGCCACGTGCCCGGCCGCAGGTTCGAAGGGTTCCGTCCCGAAGGGGTCGTCACCGCCGAACGGATCGTGCGGCAGGGGCGCGGGGGCCACGTCGTCCGGGCTGCGCGGCCCGTGACGTTCCGGGCGGGGCGGCAGGGTCGCCACCAGCGCCGGGCTGGGCGCTGCGGCAGCCCCGGCCTGCTCCGCGACCTGCTGGACGGCAGACTGGACTGCGCTGGCCTGCGCCGGGCCGGACTGCGCCGGACTGGCCTGCGCTGGGCCGGACGGGGCCGCGCGGCGCGGCGCGGCACGCACCGGGTCGAAGGGCGCGATCTCCGGAGCGCTGGCCTGCGCCGGGCGGGCGTCGGCCGGGCGGGCGTCAGTGGAGCGGGTTGCCGGTGCAGGCGACTGCACGGCCACCTGCGGCGCGGCTGCCTGCTGGGCTGCGACCTGCTGGGCTGGAGCGGCCGGGGCGGGCGCGCCGCCCCCGTCGCCGCCCGGCCCGCCCAGTTTCACGCGGCGGCCACCTTCCGGGGCGATCAGTTCGAAGGTGACCGGCCCGAACACCTTCAGGACGATCCGGCCGATCTCGTCGAATTTCGCGGCGACCTGCTTGGCATGGAAGGCGCTGCGCTCGTCGTACGACAGGCTCACGTAACCGGGTTCGGCGTGCTGCCGGGCGGGTTTCAGGAAGGCGCGCAGCTGCATGCTGGCCTGCCGAAGTACGTCCGGCCAGCTGCCCCCGGTCGGCGGCGCGCTGACCTCGTCGGCCTGCGCGGCGGCGCGGGCGGGCGCGCGCCGTGCACCGGGATCGAAATCCGCGACCGGCGCACTCACGACCGGCCCCCCGGTCGGCGCGGCCGGACGGGCACGCAGGCTGGCCAGTTCCCGCTCCAGGCGGTCCAGGCGTTGCGTCAGTTCGGCCGTGGCGGCCGGAGCGGCGACGCTGCCCGTGCGCGGACTGCCCTGACTGCCCGCACCCTGACTGCTGGCGGGACCGTCGGCGGCCAGCAGCGCGTGCGTCAGGGCCAGTTCCAGGCTCTGCCCGTCGGCGGCGCGGGCGAACCGGGCCTCCTGTTCGTCCAGGGCGCCCTGAAGGCGCAGCAGGCGCGGCACGTCCGCTCCTTCCAGGCGGCCCTCGCTGCTCAGGCCCAGTTCGGCGTGCAGGGCCGCACCGAGTGCCGCCACGAGCCCCTCGACGACCGTGCGGGCCGCGAACCCGTCACGGTACAGCGCCGCCACGCCGCTGAGGGCCGCGCCCGCGTCACCCGTGACCAGCGCGGCGGCCACACCCCGCACCCGCTCGCCCGGCGGGAGGCCCAGCGCGTCCTCCACGCCGGCGCGGGTGATGGCGGTCCCGGCGGCCAGCATGCGCTCCAGCAGGCTCTCACCGTCGCGCATGGCGCCGTCGGCCAGTCGGCCGATCAGGTGCAGGGCGTCACTCTCGGCGCGCACGCCTTCGCGCTGCACCAGTCCGGCGAGTTTCCCGGCGATCTCCTCGGGCGTCAGGCGGCGGAACCGGTAATGCTGGCAGCGCGAGAGGATGGTCGGGATGATCTTCTCGGGTTCGGTGGTCGCCAGGATGAAGATCACGTGACTGGGTGGCTCTTCGAGCGTTTTCAGGAGGGCGTTGAAGGCCGCGCGGCTCATCATGTGCGCCTCGTCGAGGATGTAGATCTTCTTACCGCCGTGCATGGCGGCCAGACCGACCTTCTCGCGCAGGTCGCGCACGTCGTCCACGGAGTTGTTGCTGGCCGCGTCGATCTCCATGACGTCCGGGTGCGACCCGGCGCGCACGCTCAGGCACGATTCGCACTCACCGCAGGGCTTGGGCAGCGGTCCGGTGCAGTTGGCGGTCATGGCGATCAGGCGGGCCGTGGTGGTCTTCCCCACCCCGCGCGGCCCGCTGAACAGGTACGCGTGCCCCACCCGCCCCTGCGAGAGCGCAGCTTTCAGGACGTCCTTGACGTGCTCCTGCCCGACCACGTCCTCCCAGCGCACCGGCCGGGCGCGCTGGTAGATGGCGCTCACAGGCACCCTCCGGCGGCGCGGAGGCGAGGCCCGAACGCTGAACCACACGGCCTGCCGCCGCTCAACCCGACCCCACCACTGCACACACGCCGCTTCACCTCAGCATTCTAGAGCCCAGGCGGGAAGCGGCGCAGTGACGGGAGAAGGAGTTGATGGTTGATGGTCGAAGGTTGATGGAGGGAAGGCCGTTTCCATCACCCATCGACTTTCAACCATCACCCTTTGCGCAGCGGCAGGTACCGTGGCACCCAGGCGCGGTCGCGGATCAGGGTTTCGAGCTGGTCGGGGGTCATGCCGCGGATGCGGCGTTCGGCGCACACGCCGTCGCGGATGGCCTGCAACGCGACGTTCACGGCGACCTTGATGCTCAGTTCGCGCAGGTCGCTGATGGGCGGGTACACGCGCTCGCCGTATGCCTGCGTAAATTCGGCGAGGGTGCGGGCGGCTTCCATGACCATGTTGTCCGTGATTTCACGGGCGCGGCTGGCGACCGCTCCGAAGCCCAGTCCGGGGAAGATGAAGGCGTTGTTGCCCTGCCCGACCGGGTAGCGTTTCCCGTCGTATTCCACGTCGGGGAAGGGGCTGCCGGACGCGATGATCGCGCCGCCGCGCGTCCAGTGGATCAGGTCGGCGGGGCGCGCCTCGACGTGGCTGCTGGGGTTGCTGAGCGGGAACACGATGGGCCGTGGCGTGAAGTCCAGCATGGCCTGCACGCTCTCCTGCCGGAACAGGCCGGGCACGCCCGTGAAGCCCAGCAGCGCGGTCGCGCGGGCGTTCACGATCACGTCGTGCATGCTGGGGTACTCGCCGTCGAACACCCAGCCGCTCAGATCTTCGGGGCGGCGCGCGAAGCTCAGCTGCTGCTCTTCGAGGTCCGGCTGGCCGTGCATCAGCAGGCCGTGGCGGTCCACGACGAGCACGCGGGCGTTCGCCTGCTCGGCGCTCAGGCCGTCGGCCTGAAGGCCGTGGCGGATGGCCATGGCCACACCGATCCCGGCGGCACCGGCACCTGCCACCACGAACACCTGTTCGCTCAGGCGTTCGCCCTTGAGGCGCGCGGCGCTGATCAGCCCGGCGAGCGCCATGGCGCCCGTGCCCTGAATGTCGTCGTTGAAGCTGGGCACCACCCGGCGGTAGCGTTCCAGCACCCGGAACGCCGTGCCGCGGCTGAAATCCTCCCACTGAATGATCGCCTTCGGGTAGCGGGCCGTGACGGCCTCCACGAACGCGTCGAGGAACTCGTCGTACGCGGCGCCGGTCAGGCGGCGGTGGTGCACGCCGAGGTACAGCGGGTCGTCGATCAGGTCCTGGCGGTTGGTGCCGACGTCCAGTTCGACCGGCAGGGTCTTGTCGGGGCCGACGCCCCCGGCGGCGGTGTACAGCGACAGTTTCCCGATACTGATCGCCATGCCCCCGAAGCCCTGGTCGCCGATGCCCAGGATGGCGCTGGAGTCAGTGGCGACGATCATGCGCACATCGTTCACGGTGACGTTCTCCAGCATGTCCTCCACGCGGTCGATGTCGCCGGTGCTGACCGTGAACCCGCGCGGGTAGCGGTAGTTGCTGGAGTAGTTCCGGACCGCCTCGCCCACGGTGGGCGTGTAGATGATGGGCAGCATCTCCTCGAGGTGGTCTTCGAGGATCGCGTAGAACAGCACCTCGTTGCGGTCCTGCAGGGCGCGCAGGTACTCGTGTTTTTCCAGGTCGGAGCTGCACTTGAGGTAGCGCAGGTACGTGCGTTCCTTCTGCTCCTCGAAGGTGCTGGTGTGCGGCGGCACGAGGCCCTCCAGGCCCAGTTCCCGGCGTTCCTCGGGCGTGAAGGCCGTGGTCTTGTTCAGCAGGGGGTTTTGCAGCAGCGCCAGGCCCGTCACGTGCACGTCGATGAAGCGTTGCCCCTGCGGGTCGCGTTTCACGTCGTAGTAACGGGAGACAGGAAGATTCTTCGGCATGACGTCCCAGCATAGCCGCCGGGCGTTGTACCCGGTCCAGTCACGCCGCGCACACACTGCACGCAGCCGCCCAGACAGGCGCGCAGTGTGTTCAGCCCGTGAACAGAAAGGGGCGGCGGGGAACACCTGGCGGGAGGCGGTGGGTCAAGGCCTCCCGGTACGCTCCGCCCAGCGTGCCCGGAGCGTGTCGAAGTTCGCGTCGATGCGCGCCTGCGGCAGCACCATCTGGGTGGTCGTGCCGCGCCCGATCTCGTCGCCGAGTTCGTTCACGGCGACCATGCTGGCGCTCACGCGGCGTCCCTCCTGCCGCTCGAAGGTGGCGGTCACGGTGACGCGCATGCCGGGCAGCGCGGACGCGGTGTGCGTCACGTCCAGTTGCGTGCCGATGCCGCCCTCGCCGTCTTCCAGGAAGTCCAGGATGATCAGGCGCCCGGCCTCCTCGAAGTGCCGGGCCATCCAGTACGTGGCGTACACGGGGTGCAGGCGGCCCAGTTGCTCGAAGTTCACGGTCATGTCGTCCGTGACGGTCACGGTCAGCGTGCGGGTCAGTCCGGCGGGAATGGGGTGCATGCCCGCAGGCTAAGCGAACGTGCGGGTCGGGTGGGCGGGTCGGGCGTTCGGGTCGGGCGTGCCGGTGCGCTGCATGGATACTCTCTTAATCCCTCTGGGCGCACAGGACAGGGAAGCGGCCCGTAGACTGCCGGTCATGAAGGACCGGACATGACCCTCAGGCCCGCCGACGTGTTCACACTGCTGCGTGAGGCGTTCCTGGCATTCGGGCAGGACAAGGCCCCCAGACTGGCGGCCGCCATCGCGTACTACGCCATGTTCAGCCTGGCGCCGCTGCTACTGCTGGCGGTGCTGGTCGCCGGGCAGTTCCTGAGTAACGGCACGGTCCTGGACGACCTGTTCGGCCCGGCCGGGATCGTGGCGCAGAACCTGGGACTGGAAGCCGCCGACTTCCTGCGCGGCCTGATCAACACCGACGCCCTGCAAAAAGGCAGCGTGATCGCCAGCATCGCGGCGTTCGTGACGCTGTTCATGGGCGCCACCGGGCTGTTCGTGCAGCTTCAGGACGCCCTGAACTCCATGTGGGGCGCCGACCCCGGCCCGCCGCAGGGGTTCGTGCATGTCCTGTGGACCCGCGTGAAGTCGTTCCTGATGATCCTGGCCATCGGGGTGCTGCTGATCGCGTTCCTGGGCGTGAACACGTACCTGTCGGCCATCGCGCAGCACCTGGGTGACAGCATCGGCGGCGGCGCGTTCCTGGTGCGGGCCGGGACGGCGCTGCTGTCCGTGCTGTTCCTGGCCCCGGTGTTCGCCGGGATCTACAAGGTGCTTCCCGACGTGAAACTGGAATGGCGCGAGGTGTGGGTGGGGGGGTTCTTCACGTCCACGCTGTTCACGCTGGGGCAACTGGGCATCGGCCTGTACCTGGGGCGGGCCGCGCCGGACAGCGCCTTCGGGGCCGCCGGGATCCTGATCGTGCTGCTGCTGTGGATCTACTACTCGGCGATGATCTTCTTCTTCGGGGCGGAGGTCACGTGGGTGTACTCGCAGAAGTTCGGGAACCACGCGGGCGGCGCCGCCAACACCGCCAAGAAACGGGCGCTGGCCGCGCAGGGCGCGCAGATCGACCCGGACGAGAGCCCGCAGGAACGCGACGCCAGACAGGGCGCGGCGGCCGAGGGCCGCACCCACCTGCTGGGCCTGCCGCTGCCGGAACTGCCGCGCGTGCTGCCGCAGGTGCCGCGCCGCGACGAGGGCCGCGTGCTGCCCACCGTCCGCGCCGCCATCTGGAACGCCGTCACGGCCGTGCTGGCCGTGCCCGCCGTGATCGTCCTGCGGGTACTGGGCATCACGGGCGGACGGCGGAAATAGTCGGCCCGGCCCCCGCCTTCAGTCCAGCGTGACGGGGTACGGCAGGGTGCCCTCGTAGATGGCGCGGCCCACGATAGCCCCGTGAATTCCTTCCTCGGCCAGCAGGCGCACGTCGTCGGTGTTCGCCACGCCGCCGCCCACGATCAGGGTGTTCGTCCACAGGCCGCGCACCTGCCGCATCAGGTCGCGGTCCAGGCCGCGCAGGGTGCCGTCGCGGGTCACGTCCGTGAAGATCAGGGTTTCCAGGCCCGCGTCGGCCAGGCCGGGGGTCAGGTCGGCGACCATCACGCCGCTGCCCTGCGCCCAGCCGTGCGTGGCGACCTCCAGGCCGCGCGCGTCGAGGCTCACGACGACCCGTTCAGGGCCGTGCGCGCCGATCAGGTCAGCGACCAGTTGCGGGTCCTTCACGGCGGCCGTGCCGATCACGACGCGGTCCACACCCAGGCGCAGCAGTTCCTCGGCCGCCTCGCGGCTGCGGATCCCGCCGCCCACCTCGACCGGCACGCCCAGTTCACCTGTGATCTGCGCGATCACGGCGCGGTTCTCGCCGCGCCCGGTGGCGGCGTCCAGGTCAACCAGGTGGACCAGCCCGGCACCCAGGGCCACCCAGTGGCGCGCGGCGTCCAGCGGCGAGTCGAAGTACACGGTCTCGCGGTCCGGGTCGCCCTCGAACAGGCGCACGGCGCGGCCGGACTGGATGTCCACGCAGGGAATGATCAGCGGCAAACTCATGCCGTACAGAATAAGGGGCGCGGGGTACACTGACAGGCAGTGCGAATCGGGATTGTCACAGCCACGTACCTGCCGTCCCGTAACGGGGTGGCGACCAGCACGGCCCTGTTCGCCCGTGGCCTGCGGGCGCGCGGGCATGACGTGCGGATCTTCGCGCCCCGCCACCCGCAGATGCCGCCCCACGAGGACGGCGTGTACCGCCTGAACTCCTCGTTCGCGGGCGCGCGGGCACTGGGCGCCCCGGCGGACTACCCCGTGATGCTGGCGCCGGGACCGCTGCTGACCTCGCGCCTGCCGCTGCGGGACCTGGACGTGCTGCACACCATGCACCCGTTCCTGGCCGGGCAACTGGCGCTGCGCTGGTCGCGGGCGTCGGGCGCGCCCGTGGTGTACACGGCGCACACGCAGTACGACCAGTACCTGCACTACACGCCCATGCCGCGCGTGGGGCAGGCGGTGCTGCGCCCGCACGTGAGTGCCTTCGCGCGGCGCGTGAACGCCGTGCTCGCACCGGGCCGCGCGATGGTCGAGATGCTGCGCGAGTACGGGTACGCCGGGCCGGTCGACCTGTTCCCGAACCCGGTGGACCTCGCGGCGTTCCGCGCGGCGAACGGCGCGGCCTTCCGGGCCGGATTCCACGTGAGTCCGGACACGCCACTGGTCATGTACCTGGGACGGCTGGCCCCCGAGAAGAACCTGGAAGTCATGCTGCGCGCCTTCGCGCTGGCCCGCGCCAGCCGCCCGGAACTGCGGCTGCTGGTCGTCGGGGACGGCCCGAGCCGCGCGCCCATGCAGGCACTGGCGCACGGGGGCGTGACCTTCACCGGCCCGGTCCCGTACGAGCAGGTGCCGGGGGCGCTGGCGGCCGCCGACGCGTTCATCACGGCCAGTACCAGCGAGGTGCTGCCCATGAGCATGATCGAGGCGCTCGCGGCGGGCGCCCCGCTGGTCGCCGCGCAGAGCCCCGCCGCGCTGGACCTGATCGAGGAGGGCGTGAACGGCACCGTCCGCCCCGCCACGCCCGAGGCCCTCGCAGACGGCCTGCTGCACACCCTGCACCCGGACCGCCTGCCCGGCCTGCAGGCCGGAGCGCGTGCCAGCGCGGCGCAGTACGACCTGCCCGTGCGTTCGGCCGCGCTGGAAGCCGTGTACGAACAGGCCCGCGCCGGGCGCCCCAGCAGACGACGCGGCTGAGCGCCCCCCCACGGCCGGCGCAGCACATGACCTGCGCCGCACGCCAGGGGTGCAATACAAGAAAGCCCCGGCATTGCTGCTGGGGCTTTCCTTGTGGTGCCGAAGATGGGACTTGAACCCACACGCCTCGCGGCGCTAGTCCCTGAAACTAGTGCGTCTACCAATTCCGCCACCTCGGCACACCTTTGGTAATCTCGCCCGCGCACGGGCGCGTTTCAGGGCTCGCTTACTTTATAGGCGACTGCCGAAACTGTCAACCCCCACCCGCAGATCAGCGGGCAGGGAGGTTCAGGCGACGGGTTCGCCGCGCTCCCGCATGCGCTCAAGGAGCTTGCCGGGCTCGAACAGGCTGGCGCCCGCGCCGTAGCGGGCCGTCACGGCGCGGTTGACCAGCCAGATCGCGACGGCCACGCCGACCAGCGTGATCAGCAGGCCCGGAATGCGCATCAGGGCGTTCACGGCCGCCACCTGGGCGTTGAAGTCATCCGTGCCGAACTTCGCGGTCACGCGGGCGTAGTTCACGACGCTGTTCACCACCCCGCCGATCAGGTCCACGACCGCGAACACCACGGTCGCCTGCGCGAGGCTGCGGTGCACGCCGGGGTCCCGCATGGCCCGCTGCGTGGCGGCGCGGTGCTCGGGGCTCTCGCCGATGGAACTGGCGTCCAGGAACACCCGGAACAGCGGCACGCTGGTCGCCGCGCTGATCAGGAACAGCAGGCCCGTCAGGTACGAGCGGGCGCTGTCCTTGATGGCGTACCAGAAGCCGTCCACGTACCAGAAGGCCAGCGCGCCGCTGAAGATCGCGCCCGCCCCGCCGATCAGCGCGACCGGGCTGACGTTGCGGTTCACGAGCAGATCCCACAGCACGTACGCCACGGGAATCAGCGCGGCCAGCAGGTACGCGCGGACGTTCCCGGCCGTGCCGCCGCCGAACACCTGCTCGGCAACGCTGATGCCGCTGCCCAGGATGTTCGGGCTGAGAATCAGGATCGGGATGACCAGCGTGAACACCAGGTCCCACACGGTTTTCGGCACGCGGCCTTTCTGGGCGGGACTGGGTTCGGGGGGAGTGGGGGCCGCTTGACTCATGGGAGGCATTCTCTCATCCGCAGGTGAGGAGTGCGCCGCGCCTGGCCCCGGCCCACCATACGGGTTCCGTCTGTTTCGCTGACAATCCGGAACTTCACCGGATTGTCAGCTCCACGTCCGGAGGGGCGTTTCTCTCCTGCTCGCTTCGCTCGAATTGAACGGGTTTTGCAACCCATTCAATCGGAGTCCGTATCACATCCTGACCTGCGGCCTGTACGATCCGGGGGATGCGTGTTCTGGAAGTGTTTCTGGTGTTCCTGCGGCTGGGCCTGACGAGTTTCGGGGGTCCGGTCGCGCACCTGGGGTACTTCCGCGCGGAGTTCGTGACGCGCCGCGCGTGGCTGGGCGAGGCGGCGTACGCGGATCTGGTGGCGCTGGCGGGATTCCTGCCCGGCCCGGCCAGTTCGCAGGTGGGCCTGAGCGTGGGCCTGCTGCGCGCCGGCTGGCCGGGCCTGCTGGCCGCGTGGGCGGGCTTCACGCTGCCCAGCGCCGCCCTGATGACCGCGCTGGCGCTGGGCCTGACCCGCCTCGATCCGGGGCAGGCCGGGTGGCTGACCGGCCTGAAGCTCGCGGCGGTCGCGGTGGTCGCGCAGGCCGTGGCGGGCCTGTGGGCGTCGCTGGTCACGGACCGGGTGCGGGCGGGGCTGGCGCTGGGCACGGCGGCGGCGTTGCTGATCCTGCCCGGCGCGGGCGTGCAGGTGCTGGCGCTGCTGGTGTGCGCGGGCGTCGGGTGGCGCTGGCTGTCCGGGCCGGTCAGCACGGGGGACGCGGCCCTGCCCCCTGTTCCAGTGTCGCGCCGCGCCGGGACTGCGCTGCTGCTCCTGGCCGGGGCGCTGCTGCTGGCACTGCCGCTGCTGGCGCCGCTGGGGCCGGGCTGGGCCACACTGGACGCCACGTACCGCGCCGGGGCGCTGGTATTCGGGGGCGGGCACGTGGTCCTGCCGCTGCTGGAGGGCAGTTTCGCGGCGCTGCCGGCCGCCACGTTCACGGCCGGGTACGGCGCGGCGAACGCCATGCCGGGACCGCTGTTCACGTTCGCCACCTTCCTGGGGGCCGCCGCGCACGGACCGGCCGGGGCGCTGCTCGCCACGCTGGGCATCTTCCTGCCGGGCGCGCTGCTGATGGTCGGCGCGCTGCCGCACTGGGCGGCGCTGGCGGCCCGACCCGCCGCCCGCGCCGCGCTGGCCGGACTGAACGCCGGGGTGGTGGGTCTGCTGCTGGCGGCGCTGTACGACCCGGTCTTCACCAGCGCCGTGCGCGGCCCGCGTGATCTGGCGCTGGCCGTGCTGGCCTACGCGGCCCTGACGGTTCTGCGGTGGCCTGCCTGGGCCGTGGTGCTGGCCTGCGCGGGCGTCGGGTGGGCGGCACTGTAGGCCGCTTCAGGCACTACAGACCGGCCTCGTCCTGAAGGCCGTAGATGGTCAGGAACCGCCGCACGCGGGCGCCCAGGGTCGGCAGGGGCGCGACCTCGCCGCACACCCAGTCCGGCTGGTAGGCGCGGCACACGTCGGGGCGCGTGTCGTACACGGCGCACAGGTGCCCGCACCCCTGGTCGGGTCCGAGGTTCACGCACGGCACGCCCAGCGGTTTGCCCAGCGCGTGGATGTCCGGCGCGGCGCAGCAGGCCCCGCAGGCCGTGCAGTCCCGCGTGACCGGACTGCGCGGGGCCACACCGGCGGGCGGGGTGAACCGGGCCGTTTCCTGTGCCGTCAGGTGCAGTGGCCCGGCGACCCTGGTCAAGCCAGTTCGGCCAGCGCGGCCAGCAGCGCGTCGTTCTCGGCGGGCGTACCGACGGCCACGCGCAGGCAGCCTTCGAGCAGGTGCAGGCGGTCCTGGCGGCGCACGACGATCCCGCGTGACAGCAGGTGCGTGTACGTGGCCCCGGCGTCCGGGGAGCGCAGCAGGAAGAAGTTAGAGCCGCTGGGCAGCGCCTCCAGGGTCGGGTGCGCGGCCAGGGCCTCCAGCACGCGCGCCCGCTCGCGCAGGCCCTCGGCGACACGCTGCTGCACGTAGGCGGGGTTCTCCAGCGCGACTTCCAGGGCCGTCTGGGCGAGCAGACTGACGTTGAACGCCGGGACGAGCTTCTGGAGCTGCCCGGCCAGTTCCGGGTGCGCCAGCGCGTAGCCCAGGCGCAGGCCCGCCAGTCCCCAGGCCTTGCTGAAGGTCCGCAGGCTCAGGCAGTTGGGGTTGGCGCGGATCAGGTCGCGGTGATCCTGGCCGCCGTACTGGTAGTACGCCTCGTCGAGCACCACGATCCAGCCCTGCGCGGCGTCGATCAGGGCGCGGATGTCGCGTTCGGCGTCCACGTGCCCGGTCGGGGCGTGCGGCTGCGTGATGTACAGCACGCCGGGCGTCCGGGCGGCCAGTTCGGCCTTCAGCGCCTCGACCGGCAGGCTGAAGTCCGCGTTCAGCGGCACCTGCACCAGCTCGGCGCCCAGCAGTTGCGCCTCCAGGGTGTACACGCTGAAGGTGGGGTTCACGGTCAGGACCGTCTGCCCGATACCGCCCAGTTCGGTCAGCAGTTTGATCAGCACGTTACTGCCGGGCGTGACGACCACCCCGGCCGCGTCCCAGTCCTCGAAGGCGGCGATGCGGTCCCGCAGGGTGTCGGCGTGCAGGTCCGGGTAGCGGTTCCAGGGGCGGGCGGCCATGCGCGCCAGGGCCTCGCCCTTCAGGTCCGCCGGGAAATCGTACGGGTTCTCGTTCTGGTCGAGTTTGATGGGCACGTCCAGCGGCGTGAACGGGTAGGCGGGCACGTCGCGCACGGCGGCGCGCACCCCGGCCGGGGTGGTTCCGGCATCGGCAGAAGGCGTGGAGGTCATGGGGTTCGTTGTATCACCCGCCCCCCGCCGGGCGTCCACCCAGCCCAGACCCAGCGGCCCAGCGCCATCAGACCAGACCCACCCGGACCCACTGGCCGCACCGCCGGACTGGAATTGGTACAGACGCCGCACCAAACGGGCGTTTGGCAGCGTGCTACCCTGCCCCTCAGGAGCGCCCGGCATCCCACGCGCCCACCCCCACGACCATGACAGACACTGCCAAACCCCGCCGCGAGCAGATTCTCGACTCGGCCAGCCGCCTCTTCTCCGAGCGCGGGTACCACGCGACCAGCATGCGCGACCTCGCCGGGGACCTGGGCATGCAGGGCGGCAGCCTCTACGCGCACATCTCCTCGAAGGAAGAACTGCTGATCGAGATCGTGAACCAGGCGTCCCGGCAGTTCGACGCGGCGCTGTTCACGCTGCGCGGCGAGGCCATGCCCGCCGACCAGAAACTCCGCGAGGCCATGTACCGCCACATCCGCGTGGTCGCGGACAACATGGACAGCGCCACCGTGTTCTTCCACGAGTGGAAACACCTGTCCCCCGAGGCGTACGCCCGCGTGACCGGCTGGCGCGACACCATCGACGCCTTCTACCGCGAACTGATCACGCAGGGCGTGCAGGAAGGCACCCTGCGCGCCGACCTGGACATCAAGATGACCTCGTACCTCGTGCTGTCCGCCGTGAACTGGGCGTACACCTGGTACCGCCCCGGCGGCACCCTCGCGCCGCGCGACGTGGCCGAACAGTTCGCGGACATGCTGCTGGGCGGCCTGCGCGCCCCCACCGGAGCGCAGCCATGAGCAACCCCACCGTCACCGTGCCCATCCGCGAGGCGATCCGCTACGCGCAGGGCCGCGCCGAACGCCTGGGCCGCACCCAGCAACTCGAGATCGGCACGGACCTGTTCATCCGCATCGGCCCCGGCGGCCGCAAATTCCTGCTGTTCAGCCTGGAAGACGAACCGCAGCGCAGCAGCGCCGAAGCCATCGCCGCCGCCCTGGGCCTGAAAAACCCCACCTACGGCTGGCATCAGGGCGCCACGCTGCGCTCCCTGACCGTCATCGAGGAAGGCGCCCAGAGCCTCCCCGAAAGCGGCCCCGCCGAAGCCGACGACGGCACGCTGTAAAGCTGTCGAGTGGTGTCAGATCAGTCCATCCGTCCGGCTGACCTGCCCCTGAACAGTCTTCCGACCAGCAGGCTCGTCACCGGAATGGCCAGCATGGCCACGCCGACACCGATCTCGCCGAAACGCAGTTGCACCAGATAGAAGCACGCCAGGTAGAGAACGACCAGCGCCACACAGATCAATACCATTCGCATCAGAGTCTCAACTCCCTTCAGAGGGGACTGCCCGGATCAATCGGAGTTCCAGGCACCTGCACGGCAGTCCGTGCGCTGGGCGAACACCGGTCTGCCACGCACACAGGAGAAAGTGGGAGTGTCAGCTGAACATCTGCTGACACTCCCACTTCTCTCTGCTCTGCCGGTGGGGCTCTGCCGGTGGGCTTCACCGGGCAGGGCCGTTCAGTTCTTGGCGTTGCCTTCGAAGGCGGCCTTGAACTTCTGGAGGTCCTCGGCGATCTGCTGGCTGGGTTCCTCGCCGAACAGTTTCGCCACGGCCGCGCCGAGCGGGCCGGCCGGGGGGCGGTACGACAGGGCCACGTGCACGCGGGTGCCGCCGTTGGGGAGGCTTTCGAACTGCACGCTGCCGGCGTTGTCGACGGTCGCGCCGGGCAGGGAGTGCCAGCCGATGCGCTGGCCGGGCTTGTCGTTCACGATCTCGGCTTCCCATTCGACGTGCGTGCCGAGCGGGGCCTTGGCGACCCAGCGGCTGCGTTTCTCGTCGAGGGCGGTGACGCTCTCCAGGTGGCTCATGATCTGGGGGAGGTTCTCCAGGTTGCGCCAGAAGTCGTACACGTCCTGCGCGGGGCGGTCGATGACGACGCTGTGCTCCACGAAGATCGGCTTGGCGGCCACGCTGTTGCCGCTCAGGCCGGCGGCGGCCATGACGGGGTCGTTGCCGGTCGCGGCGCGGTACGCGAGGTACCCGCCGACGGCGGCCATGCCGAGGCCCAGCACGCCGCGTTTGCGCAGGCCCATCAGCAGCAGGGCGCCACCTGCGGCGCCGCTGATCATGCGGGTCTGATCCATTCCACTTTCGTTGTTGGTCATAAGTCGTCCTCCGTGAGGGTCAGTCTAGTGGGGTGTGCGGGGGTGGGGGTGAAGGCTTGCTCCGGCCAGATTAAGACCCCTTGAGGTTCGGGCCGTCGGGCGCGGCGTTCCGGTCCTCGATGTCCTGGGTGGCGGCGCGGTCGGCGGGGGTGGCGGGGCCGCCCTGCAGGTGGGGGTCGAGGTTGGTGTTCGCGCCGTGCGTGGCGTGGTCGCTGCCCGTGTGGTCCTGCGCGTCTTCCGGGGTGCTGGTCGCCGTGCCGGTGTCGTCGGGGTGGGAGGGTCGGTCGGGTGCGGTCATCGGGGCCTCCTGCGAGGGGAAAGAAGGGCGGGGGTGCTGACCTGCATCCTCTCCCCTGCCGGGCGGGGGGTGGATGTGGATTCCCCCAAGTGCCGCCCACGGTCGCGCGGTGCGGGCAGGCGTGGGCGGCGCCGCCCTGCGCTACCCTGCGCGCATATGAGTGCCGCTGCCCCCGCCCGCCTGGACGCCCTTTCGCTGGGCGCGATTCTGGTCACGATCGTGTTCTGGGCGTCGGCCTTCGCGGGAATCCGGGCGGGCCTGGAGGTGTTCACGCCGGGGCACGTGACGCTGTACCGCTTTCTGGTGGCCAGCCTCGCGCTGGGCGTGTACGCGCTGGTCGCGCGGATTCCGGTGCCGCCAGTGGCGGACCTGGCGCGGATCGCGGCGCTGAGTTTCTCGGGGATCACGCTGTACCACGTGTGCCTGAACTACGGCGAGGTGAGCGTCCCGGCGGGCACGGCCAGCCTGATCATCGCGGCGGGGCCGGTCATCACAGCGCTGCTGGCCACGCGTTTTGGCGGGGAGCGGCTGAACGCGCTGGGCTGGGCAGGCACGCTGGTCAGTCTGGGCGGCGTGACGCTGATCGTGCTGGGGGGCGGTCAGGGCCTGGAGTTCACGCGCGGGGCGCTGTTGATCCTGGCGGCGGCCGTGTTCACGAGCGTGTACTTCGTGTTTCAGAAGCCGCTGCTGCGGCGCATGAACCCGCTGCACTTCACGGTGTGGTCGCTGATTCTGGGCACCGTGCCGATGCTGGTGTTCCTGCCGGGGTTCGGCGCGGAACTGCGGGCGGCGCCGCTGCACGCGCACCTGGCGATGGTGTACATCGGGCTGTTCCCGGCGGCGCTGGCGTACCTGACCTGGACGTTCGCGCTCGCGCGGGTGGGGGCGGGCGTGACGACCTCGTTCCTGTACGTGTCGCCGGTGTTCGCGGTGCTGATCGCGTGGGCGTGGCTGGGTGAACTGCCGACCCGCCTGACGGTGCTGGGCGGCGTGGTGGCGGTGGCGGGCGTGGTGCTGGTGAACACGCGCGGCCGCCCCGCGCCGCTGCCTGCCCCCACGGTCACGCCGGGGGTGCGCTCGTGAGTGCCGGGACGGAACCGCTGGGCGTGCAGGACGTGACGGTGCGGCTGGGCGGCGAGGTGATCCTGAGCGGCGTGACGCTGGACGTGCAGCGCGGCGAGTTCCTGGCGCTGATCGGCCCGTCCGGCGGCGGCAAGAGCACGCTGCTGCGGGTGCTGGCGGGCCTGCTGAAACCCGCGTCCGGAACGGTGCGGATCGGGACGCCCCCGGCGCTGGTATTCCAGGATTACCGGCTGCTGCCGTGGCGCAGCGCCCTGCGGAACGTGGCGTTGCCCGCCGACCTGGGGGCCGGGGGGGGCCTGCCGCCCGCCGAGGCGCTGAAACTGGTGGGCATGGAGGAGTACGGCTCGTACTTCCCGGCGCAGCTGTCGGGCGGGATGCGGGCGCGGGTGGCGCTGGCCCGCGCACTGGCGCAGAGCGGGGACGTGCTGCTGCTGGACGAACCGTTCGCGGCGCTCGACGCGCTGGTCCGCGAGCGTTTCAACGCCGAGTTGCGGCACCTGCACGAGAAGACGGGCCGGACGACGGTGCTTGTCACGCACTCGATCCGCGAGGCGGTGTGGCTGGCTGACCGGGTGGCGGTCCTGCGTGGCGGGCGGATCGTCGAGGTGCTCGACACGCGCGGCGAGGGCCGCGTGAGCGCCTACACGGACGGACTGGAGGCGCACCTGCGAACCGTGCTGGGCACCGGCGACAGCACCCGCGTGCGTTCGGAAGTACCCGCCCCGCGCAGCGCCGGGTGGCTGCTGCCGCTGCTGGCAGTGGGACTGGCGCTGCTGGGCTGGCAGCTGGGCGCGGCGGCCCTGAACCAGCCGTTCCTGCTGCCCACGCCAGCCGCGGTGTGGCAGGAGGCGGCGCGGACCGCTCCGGCGCTGGCAGCGGCATTCTGGGTGACGGTCCGCACGGCGCTGCTGGGCACGCTGCTGGGCGCGCTGGGCGGCGTGCTGATCGGGTACCCGCTGGCGAAATGGCGGGGTCTGGAACGCTTCCTGAGTCCGTTCATCGTGGCGTCGCAGAGCACGCCGATCGTGGTGCTCGCGCCGCTGCTGGTGTCGTGGCTGGGCTTCGGGTTCCTGCCGGCCGTGGTCGTGTCGGCCCTGAGCGCCCTGTACCCGATCATGGTGGCGACCCTGGTGGGCGTGCGCGAACTGGAAGCCACGTACCACGAGCTGTTCAGCACCCTGCAGGCCAGCGCGTGGCAGCGGCTGCGGCGGCTGGAACTGCCGGGCGCGCTGCCCGTCATGCTGGGCGGCCTGCGGCTGGCGGCCAGTCTGGCGCTGATCGGGGCGGTCGTGTGGGAGTTCGTGGACCCCAACCAGAAGGGCCTGGGGTTGGCCGTGCAGGTGGCGGGCGTGTACCAGAACAAGGCGGCGCAGTTCGCGGCCATCGCGCTGCTGATCGGGTACGGGGTGCTGGTGTACGCGCTGATCACGGGCCTGGAACGCCGCGTGATGGGGCGGCGGGGTCGGTAGGCGTTCACCCGGACGGACGGGCGCGGCGGGCGCTACCCTGGGCCGCATGGACAGACCGCTGGTGTGTGTGGGGGCGCTCGTGTGGGGCCAGGATGGCCGGGTGCTGCTGGTGCGCACCACGAAATGGCGCGGGCTGTGGGGCGTGCCCGGAGGCAAGGTCGAGTGGGGCGAGACGCTGCTGGACGCCGTGACCCGCGAGTTCCGCGAGGAAGTGGGCCTGGAATTGCGGGGCGTGCTGTACGCGCAGACGCAGGAATCGGTCCTGAGCCCGGAGTTCCACAGGCCCGCGCACATGCTGCTGGTGGATTTCTTCGCCAGCACGGACGGGCACGAGATCACCCCGAACGAGGAGATCGAGGAGTGGGCCTGGGTGCACCTGTCCGGGGCGCTGGAGTACCCACTGAACGGCGTGACGCGCACGCTGGTGGAACTGGCCCTGCGGCGGGGCGAGCAGTGACGGAGCACACCGGCACCACGCAGGGTCGGGGCACGGCGCTCGTCACGGGCGCCTCGCGCGGGATCGGGCGGGCACTGGCCGTCGCCCTGGCCGCCGAGGGCTTCGACGTGACCGCGCACTACCGGGGCAGCGAGGCCGACGCCCAGGAGACCGCCCGGCTGTGCCGCGAGCACGGCGTGCGGGCCGCCGCGTTGCAGGCAGACCTGACCGACCCGGCCCAGGCACGGGCGCTGGTGCGCGCGGCACACGCGGCCTTCCCGGAATCGGGACTGGCGGTCCTGGTGAACAACGTGGGCAACTACGTGAACCGTCCGCTGCTGGACACCACGGACGCCGAGTGGGCCGACATGCTGGGCAGCAACCTGACCTCCACCTTCGCCACCTGCCAGGAGGCGGCGCCGCTGCTGCGGGCGCGCGGCTGGGGGCGCATCGTGAACCTGGGGTACGCGGGGGCCTCCTCGAACGTGGCGCGGCCCGGCATCGTGCCGTACGTGATCGCCAAGGCCGGGGTGCTGCAACTGAGCCGGTCGCTGGCGGTGGTGCTGGCCGGATCGGGCGTCAGCGTGAACGTGGTCAGTCCCGGCGTGATCGACACCAGCGTCAGCCAGCCGGTCGCGCAGATTCCGGCCGGGCGGCCCGGCACCGTCCCGGAACTGGTCGGAGCGGCGCTGTCGTTCGTGCGGGCCAGCGATTACCTGACCGGGCAGGAACTGGAAGTCGCGGGCGGCTGGAACCTCTGATCAATGGTGCGGACACTGTTCGGGCGTCAGAGGGGAACAGCATGGAACACGTCTTCTGTAACGCCATGCCTGCTCACCCCCTCCCAGCCTCCCCGCTCAAGGGGGAGGGGTAACCACTGCGTATTTCTCGCTGGTCTGCCCTGAAGGTATGAACCTGTCCGCACCATTGATGACATGGACGCCGATTGAATGGTCTGCGAAGCCGTTCAATCGGAGTGGATGCGAGAAGGAGAGAACTGCCCCTCCGGGTCTGGGGGTCAGCGGAGGTTCAGGACGGCGCGGGGCGTGGTGGGCAGCGGTGTGGGGGCGCTGTTCCAGAGGGTCTTTCCGGCTGCGCTGCTCAGGGTGGCCTGGACGGTGTAGGTATGGCCCTTCTGGAGGCGGGCGGGGTTGAAGGTCAGCCAGTAGGGGGCGGGCAGACGGCTGACGAGGAACGTGACCGTGACGAGGGCGCGGTCGGGTGCGGCGGTGTCGCGGATGGTCACGCGGGCCTGCGTGCCTGCCGGGAAGGACTGGCGGGTGTTCGTGGCGGTGCGGAGTTCGCCGCGGATCTCGCGCCAACCGGCGGGAATGTCGCGGCTGGGCGGGGCATCGATGGGCGTGAGGGTGATCTGCGCGACGACCGGGCTGAGCAGGATGGTTCCGGCGCGGGCCTGCGTGGGGGTCTGCTGGGCGTGGGCGACCGGGATCAGTGGGCCGGTCAGCAGGGTGGTCAGGAATGCGGCGCGCAGATGGGCGCCGGAGGGCAGGTGCGCGCGTTTTGTGAGAAAGTTCATATCCGCATGGTGCGCGTGTGCGGCTGTTCACTGCAAGGCCTGATGGGAGGGGAACTGCCGGGACTGTCAAGCGGAGGTGCGACCGGCCGGCAGGGTCATCTCATGAATAACTGACCGGCGGTCCGCTTTCGAAGGGAGGATTCCGGCGTGCGATCCGCAACTTCGGCGGCTGGATCGACGTTTCAGACGGCATTCCGGGGACTTGAGCAGCGTACACCTTATATGAGTAAAATGAGACAAATCTCATCATATGGGTGCTGTTATACACCCGTTCGTCTATTCTGGACGGCTTTCATAACGTGAGGAACGCACTTTTCGGCCATTCCGACTCCTCAGAAAACAAATGTCGGGAATTCCACAGCCGATTCATCCACCCACCCCCGGAACCTGCGTATGATCTCTACCAGTTCCGTACCACTTCTATTCAGGCCGTGCCACACACGACTTTCCAGTCGCCGTGTCAGGACTCCCGCTGTCCTGCCCGCCCGTGACCGCCCCCCACCCGTCCGCCCGGAAACGACGTTCAGCGCGCCTCCAGCTCCGCCCGCCTGCTGGGCACCAGCAACCCCGAAGCGATCCCCGGCGAGTACATCGTGGTCTTCAGCGACGGCGCCGCCAGCAGCCTCAGCACCCAGAGCGCCGGCGGCCTGATCGGCAGCCTGGGCCTCGACCCGCAGGGCGTGACCATCCAGCACCTGTACAGCCAGACCATCCAGGGCTTCGCCGGGAAACTCAGCGCCCAGAACCTCGCCACACTCCAGGCCGACCCGCGCGTGAAGTACATCGAGCAGAACGCCCGCATGCAGATGACCGCCACCCAGAGCGGCGCCACCTGGGGCCTGGACCGCATCGACCAGACCAGCCTCCCGCTGGACGGCACCTACACCTACGACACCACCGCCAGCGGCGTCCGCGCGTACATCATCGACACCGGCATCAACACCGCGCACACCAGCTTCGGCGGGCGGGCCGTGTGGGGCACCAACACCACCGGCGACGGCAACAACAGCGACTGCCAGGGCCACGGCACGCACGTCGCCGGGACGGTCGGCAGCGCCACCTGGGGCGTCGCCAAGGGCGCGCAACTGATCGCCGTGAAAGTCCTCGACTGCAGCGGCAGCGGCACCAACGCGGGCGTGATCGCCGGCGTCAACTGGGCCGTGAGCAACAAGGGCACCAGCAAGGCCGTGGCGAACATGAGCCTGGGCGGCGGCTTCAGCCAGGCCGTGAACGACGCCGTGAACAGCGCCGCCGCCCAGAACCTCGTGATGATCGTCGCGGCCGGCAACGAGAACCAGAACGCCTGCAACGTCTCCCCTGCCAGCGCCGCCAGCGCCATCACGGTCGGCAGCACCACCAGCACCGACGCCCGCAGCTCGTTCAGCAACTACGGCAGTTGCGTGGACATCTTCGCGCCCGGCAGCTCCATCACCAGCACCTGGATTGGCAGCACCACCGCCACCAATACCATCAGCGGCACCTCCATGGCCTCCCCGCACGTGGCGGGCGCGGCCGCCCTGTCGCTGGCCGGCGGCTCGACCGGCACCAGCAGCGTGACCAGCGACCTGCTCGGCCGCGCTACGACCGGCAAGGTCACGGGCGCCGGGACCGGCAGCCCCAACCGGCTGCTGTACACCGGCAGCGGCGCCGTCACGCCCCCCCGCCCAGCAGCGGCACCTACACCGGCACGGTCAGCAGCAGGCAGAGCAGCTACCAGCCGGGCAGCGCGGGCTTCAGTTACGGAGGCGGGACCCTCAGCGCCACCCTGATCGCCGTGAGCGGCACGGACTTCGACCTGTACCTGCAGAAGAAGAGCGGCAGCCGCTGGGTGGACGTGGCCGCCAGCGAAGGCAGCAGCAGCAACGAGAGCGTCACGTACAACGCGGGCAGCGGCACCTACCGCTGGGAGGTCTACGCGTACAGCGGCTCTGGCAGCTACACCCTGAACACCAGCAAGTAATACGGACTCCGATTGAATGGGCTGCAAAGCCCATTCAATCCGAGCGAAGCGAGTGGGAGAGAAACGGGTTCCGGACGTGGAGTTGGCAATCCGATGAAGCTCCGGGTTATTGGCGAAACAGACGGAATCCGTGTAACCAGGACCAGCAGGGCACCGGTACCGGCATGCAACCACCCGCGAGGCCGGGGGGAACGGGCGCAATCAGCACCTCTTGCGCCTCTTCCCCCCGGCCTCGTTCGCTCAGAATGAACGGCATGACGCTGTCCGTCCCCCTGACCAGCCACGCGCCGGCAACCGCGCACCTGTCCCGCGACCCGGTCATGGCCGAAGTGATCGCCCGCGTGGGCGACCTGCCCGTGCTGACACCCACCCCGGACCCGTTCGGCACGCTGATCCGCAACGTGACCGGGCAGCAACTGAGCGTGAAGGCCGCCGCCAGCATCCACGCCCGCCTGACCGGCACGCTGGGCCAGGTCACGGCCGACACCCTGCTCGCCGCCAGCGGCGACACGCTGCGCGGCGCGGGCCTGTCCTGGGCGAAGGTCCGGACCGTGCAGGCGACCGCGCAGGCCGCGAAGACCGGCGCGGTGGATTTCGCGCACCTGGCCGCGCAGGACGACGAGGCCGTGATCGCGGCGCTGCTGCCCCTGCCGGGCATCGGCCGCTGGACCGCGGAGATGTTCCTGATGTTCGCCCTGGCCCGCGCGGACGTGTTCAGCCTCGGGGACCTCGCGCTGCGCCAGGGCCTCGCGCGGCTGCACCCGGACACCCCGAGCGCCGAGGTGCTGCCCCGCTGGGCGCCGTACCGCACCCTGGCCGCCCGTTACGTCTGGGCGGACAACGCCCGCGTGAAGGCCGGAGGGGAACCGGTTTAATCAGCGGATGGCGGATGGCGGATGGCGGATGGCGGATGGCGGATGGTCAACAGCGTGTACGCGGCCTCCCCGCCCGGGTCAAGCCGATCCACTTCCTACTGCCCCTTCTGCCACTCCTCGAAGGAAATGCGGTCGATGACGAACGTATCGCGGGTGCGGGCGTACGTGCCGCGACCGCCCATCCGGCCGATCAGGTCCAGCGCGGCGGTGTCGACGTGGTGCCGCTCGGCGTCCTGCACGGCGTCCGAGCGCAGGGTCAGGCCCAGCACCTCGCCCAGGATGATGCGGGTGTGGCCGATGGTGACGGTCTGCACCTCGCGGCATTCCAGCGCGGCGGGCGCGGCGGCCACGCGCGGCACGGCGACCTTCACGCCCGGCACGAGCGGAATGCCCAGCGCGTCAGGTTCGGCGTGTCCGTGGGGGAAGTCGGTGGCGGTGGCGTTCATGGCGCCGGCCAGCGCCTCGCTGACGAGGTTCACGGTGAACTCTCCGCCCGGGCCTATGTTCAGCGCGGTGTCCTTGGGCGTGCCGTCCGCGCGGTCGCCGGGCGCGAACGCCACGACGGGCGGGTCGCTGCCCATCAACCCGAAGAACGAGTACGGCGCGAGGTTCACGTGCCCGTCCGCGCCCACGGTGCCGACCCACGCGATGGGGCGCGGCACGACGGTGGCGGTCAGCAGTTTGTACCGCGCGGCGGCGGGCAGCGCGGTCAGGTCGAAGTGATGCACGTCCGGCGGGGCCTGGGTCATGCGCGCAGCGTAGCGGTAGCATGGGCGGCATGACTGAGCCTCAGCCCACCTCGTACCGGGAGGCGTACGCCCGGCTGAGCCGCATCGCCGCCGAACTCGAATCCGGCGAGGCCGACCTGGACCGCGTGCTGCCCCTGCTGGAGGAAGCCCGCGCCGCGTACGCCCAGTGCCGCGAGCGGATCGAGGCGGTCCGCGCCGTCCTGGCCGGAGACTGGGCCGACGGGGACGACGCCGACGAACCCGACACGGACGACGAGGAGTAAGTCGGGAGTGGGCAGTGGGGAGCGGGTCGGAGGTCAGCCCCGATCCACTCCCCACTGCCTACTTCCCACTGCCCGCTTACAGTTCCGCGATGGCCTGCGCGACCGGGGTGTTCCCGGCGACCACCTCGAAGGTCCGCCCGGCGCTGCGCGGGTCGTTCAGGCAGGCGAGCACCACGCCCGCCACGTCGTCGCGGGCGATCATGCCGCGCGGGGCGGGCATCCCGGCGCTGACCATGCCGGTGCCGGGCGTGTCGGTCAGGCCGCCGGGGCGGACGACCGTCCACTCCAGCGCACTGGCCTGCACGTGCGCGTCCGAGACGGCCTTCACGCGCAGCACGGCGTTCAGGAAGGGCGGCATCTGCTCCGGGCGGTCCACGCCCATGGAACTGACGACCACCAGTCGGCGCGGGCCACCGTCGCGGCGCGCGAGTTCGTCGGTCAGGGCGATCAGGGCGTCCCCGTCGATGGCCTGGAAGTTGCCGCCCGCGCCGCCCCCGGCTGCCCACACGACCGCTTCGGCGCCGTCCAGGGCGTGCCTCCACTCGCCGGTCAGGTCGCCCAGGACCGGCTGCGCGCCGTGCAGGGCGAGCATGTCCGCCTGCTCCTGCGTGCGGACCAGCGCGGTCACGTGATGCCCGGCCTGCGCGGCCTGAGCCACGACGCGGCGGCCCACGCCGCCCGCCGCTCCGATGACAGTGATCTTCATGCGGCCCAGCCTACGCCCGCACCCCGGCCCGGGCACTGTCGGCGCCGTCACGTTGGGCCGGGCGCGGCCTTCACGTGCCACTTAGCGTTCCCGCAGGGCAGGGAGGCGGGCGGGTCAGCCTGGGCTGCCGGGAGGGCGCGGCGGGCGTATCCTCTGCATTGATGAGTGAAGTTGCCCGCCCTGACCTGAACGGCTCCGGCTCTCCAGACCACGGCGCGGCCGTAGTTGCGCGTCCCGCGCCGGAACCGGCCGCGCCGCGCGTGATTCCCGGCGTGTACCGTTTCGTGGTGAACGTCACGTACCTGCCGGTCCTGGCGAGCGGCATGCACCTCGAAGTGCACGGGCGCGAGCACGTGCCGGTCGCGGGCACGCCGCTGGTCGTGGCAGCCAACCACGTGAGCGGCCTGGACCCGTTCCTGGTGGCGCGCGCACTGCCGCACGGGCGGTTCATGCAGTTCATGGCGAAAAAGGAACTGTTCGTGCCGGTCGTCGGGGACATCATCCGCGCCGGGGGGTCGTTCCCGGTGGACCGCAGCGGCAACGACCTGGGCGCGGTCCGCACGTCCCTGCGGATCCTGAAAGCGGGCGGCACGGTCGGGATCTTCCCGCAGGGCACGCGCGGCGGCACGGAACTGCACGGCGGCGCGGCCCTGATCGCCGCGAAGGGCCGCGCGCCGATCCTGCCCGCCGGAATCAGCCGCGAGGGGAAACGCTGGATCGTGCGGTTCGGCGAACCCATCTCGCCGCGCGGGGGGATCAAGAGCGTCACGGCGGAACTCGGCGAGGCCCTGACGGAACTGTCCCGCCCGGTCGGGGAGGCGTTGTCCGGTTGATGGCTGATGGCTGATGGCTGATGGTCAACAGCGTGTGCGCGGCCTGACCGCCCAGGTCAAGGCCACCCGGTGCCCACTTCCGGCGGTTCGGTTCCCTCGCTACAAGTCTCGTTACGCTCCAGTCAGCTGCGGCTGCGGTCTGCGGGTCCACCAGGTGGTCAGCAGGGCGTGTGCCAGGAACGCGGCGGTCAGGGCGATCAGGGCGAGGTCGTCGCGGCCGGTCCAGGCGGTGAAGGCGGCCAGCGCGGCGGCCAGCAGCAGCCAGGAGCGGCTGCCCCAGCGGCGGCCCTCGAACAGTCCGGCGACGGCGACGGTACTGGCCAGCAGGATGCCGAACAGCGTGAATTCCTCCGCGCCGCCCCGCGTGGGCTGGGTGGCGATGTAGTCGATCAGCACGCCGAACAGCACGAAGCCCCCCAGCGCGACCAGCGGGTCCGGGAGGGGCGTGGGGTCGCGGCGCGTCCAGGTGGGCAGGCGCGGCGCGGGGCGGCGCAGGACGTGCCGCAGCACCGGGAGGTTGTTCGCCCAGAAGGGGTTGTCGCTGGGCGTGCGGTGCGCGACGCCGTACCTGATCTCGATGTCGCCGCGTTCCTCCTGGAAGGTGCCGAACCAGCGGTCCCACATGGCGAAGGTGCCGCCGCAGTTCCGGTCGCGGTACTCGGGGTTGCTGGCGTGGTGCACCCGGTGATGGGACGGCGTGACGAGGACGTGCTCCAGCCAGCCGCTGTTCTTCACGACGCGGTTGTGGTTGTAGAACTGCACGAAGTAGTGCAGTGCGCCGATCAGCACGAACTGTTCGGTGGGGACGCCCAGCACGGCCAGCGGCACGAAGAACGGCAGTGAGGTCAGCGAGGAGTACCAGGAGTTGCGGATGCCCAGCGACAGGCTGAAGTGTTCGCCCTCGTGATGGACGACATGCACGGCCCACAGCAGCGGGTACTTGTGGTGCAGGCGGTGCATCCAGTAGAAGCACAGGTCCCAGGCGAGCAGCGTGAACACCCACTGCGCCGCGACCGGCCACTGCCCGACCCAGCCGAGACTGAAGTGCCGCAGGACGTAGTCGAAACCCGCGATTTCCAGGCCGCGGCACACCCAGGTCATGACGTGCCCGGAGTTCAGGTTGAACATCACCTCGCGCCAGGGGATGGGTTCCTTCTCCACGAAGTGGATGTACAGCAGTTCCGCGATGACCAGCACGAGCAGCAGCAGGATTCCCAGAAACAGGTTGATCATGGACCGTCCAGCAGTACGGTGAATTTCAGCAGGTGGCAGGATGGCGCAGGAGCGGGCGGCCTGTGATGACCGCGAGTGTACCGGCCGGGAGCGGCCGCCGCGCGTCAGGTTGGCGCAGGGCGGCGGGGGTCGGCTGCGCTATGCTGGGCGGTGACGGCTGCGGGGGGAAATCCGGTGAGAATCCGGTCCTGTCGCGCAACGGTAACCCTCCCCTGTGGGGCGGGCAAGGCCGAGCACCCCCGCCGTTCACGCCTGCCCGGCACCGGGGGCGTGTGGCATGACCTCTCGCGGAGTAGGGGGCACGCCGTGGCTGGCCCCGCTCCTGGCGTGCCTGCCCACGGACTGCTGATTCCCTGCGCCGCCCCACTCCGGGGCGGTGTTGTGCTTCCGGCCGGGGGAGGCAGCCAAGGAGCACTCCATGAACCGTACCTTCCTGACTGCGGCCCTGACCGGCTTCCTGACCCTGAGCGGCGCATCTGCCGCGACCACCTACCCCCTGACCCTGAAAGACGACCTGGGCCGCACCGTGACCGTGAAGGCCGAGCCAAAGCGGATCGTGAGCATGCTGCCCAGCACCACCGAGACGCTGTGCGCCATTGCCGCCTGCGAGAAGCTGGTGGGCGTGGACGCCTACAGCGACTACCCGCAGCAGGTGACGAAACTGCCGAAGATGGGCGGCCTGTACGACCCGAACGTCGAGGCGATCATCGCGCAGAAGCCGGACCTGGTGCTGGTCAGTCAGTACGGGAAGCTGGAGGGACCGCTGACGCAGGCGGGCATCACGGTGGTGGCCGTGAACCCCGAAACGTACGACGAGGTGTTCAGCAAGACCCTGACGCTGGGCCGCGTCGTGAACCGCGAGGCGCAGGCGCGGGCGCTGGTGACGCGCATGAAGAGCGATATCGCCCGCGTGGAGATCCTGACGAGGAACGTGGTGCGTAAACCCACCGCGTACCTGGAGATCGACCCGACGCCGTACTCGATCGGCCCGAACTCGTTCATGGGTGTGCTGCTGACCAAGGCGGGCGCGCGGAACATCATCCCCGCCAGCATGGGGGACTTCCCGAAGGTGGACCCGGAATTCATCGTGAAGGCCAACCCGCAACTGATCCTGGGCGTGGACGCGAAGACGGCGGGCGCGCGGCCCGGCTGGAACAGCATCGGCGCGCTGAAGACCGGGCGGGTCGTGAGCATCCCGGATGACCTGAACACCATGCTGGGCCGCCCCGGCCCGCGCCTGCCGCAGGCGCTGCGCGGCCTGGCGAAGCTGATTCACCCGGAACTGTTCAAGTAAGCCCGTGGAAGCCGCCGCGAGTGACCGCCGGGGGGCGGCCGGCGCCCTGGCGCTGCCCCTGAAGACGGCCGGGCTGGTGCTGCTGCTGCTCTCGGCGGTGGTGCTGGGCACCGGGCTGGGCAGCGTGAACGTGCCGCCGGGCGAGGTGCTGGGGGCGCTGTGGCGCGGCGTGACCGGTCAGGCGCTGGCCGGGAACGACGTGATCGTGTGGCAGATCCGCCTGCCGCGCGTGGTGATGGGCGTGCTGGTGGGTGCGAGCCTCAGCGTGTGCGGCGGCGCGTTTCAGGGCGTGTTCCGCAACCCGCTGGCCGACCCGTACCTGCTGGGCGTGGCGAGCGGCAGCGCGCTGGGCGCGACCATCGCCATCGTGGCCGGCTGGCCGCGCACCCTGATTCCGGTGACGGCGCTGCTGCTGGCGCTGGCGGCCGTGACGGGCACGCT
The DNA here is from genome assembly GCF_014648115.1 of Deinococcus seoulensis. Classification (NCBI taxonomy): domain Bacteria; kingdom Thermotogati; phylum Deinococcota; class Deinococci; order Deinococcales; family Deinococcaceae; genus Deinococcus; species Deinococcus seoulensis. The sequence continues at coordinate 78,161 of NZ_BMQM01000010.1, read as the reverse complement.
GGCCCTGGCGCGTGAGGGCCGCCGCTTTCCGCCGAACCGCCTGATCCTGGCGGGCGTGGTGGTGGGCAGCGTCCTGAGCGCGGCCACCACGGCACTGATCCTGCGCGGCGAGGACCGCGCGCGGCAGGTGCTGGCCTACACGCTGGGCGACCTGGGCTTCAGCGGCTGGCCGGACGTGCTGACGGTCCTGCCGTACGCGGCGCTGGGCGGCGGGGCGCTGCTGCTGCTGGCCCGCGCGCTGGACACCCTGCAACTGGGGGAACTCACCGCCCGCAGTCTGGGCGTGCCGGTCGAGCGGCTGCGGCTGATCACGGTCGTGGCGGCCAGCGTCGCCACGGCGGGCGCGGTGGCGTACGTGGGCGTGATCGGCTTCGTGGGACTCATCGTGCCGCACGTGGTGCGCCTGATGTTCGGCCCCGGTCACCGGACACTGCTGCCGCTCTCGGCGCTGCTGGGCGGGGCGCTGCTGGTGTACGCGGACCTGCTGGCCCGCACCACGCCGCTGTCGCAGGTGGGCATCGTGACCACGCTGCTGGGCGGGCCGTTCTTCCTGTGGCTGCTGAGGCGGCAGGTCAGTGAGTAGTTCCGTGCAGAGCCCGGCCAGCAGTCCCACCAGCAGCCCGGATCGGCTGGAGGCGCACGACGTGCACGTGCAGGCCGGGTCGTTCCCGGCGGTGCGGGGCGTCACGGTGACCTTCGCGCCGGGCGAGTTCACGGCCGTGATCGGCCCGAACGGCGCCGGGAAAAGCACGCTGCTGCGCGCCCTGATCGGCCTGACCCCCGTCACGCGCGGCGAGGTGCGACTGGCCGGGAAGCCGCTGCGAGCCTGGAGCCGCGCCGAGCGGTCACGGGCGCTGGCGTTCCTGGCGCAGAGCGAGGGCCTCCCGGCCGCCGCGCGCGTGCGGGACGTGGTCGCCCTGGGGCGCGGCGCGGGCGACTGGCGCTTTGGTCTGCTGCCCCGCTCCCCCTGGACCGCCGAGGACGAGGCCGCCGTGGACGCCGCGCTGGACCGCACGGACACCCGCCGTTTCGAGGACCGGCGCGTGTCGGAACTGTCGGGCGGCGAGGCGCAGCGCGCCGCCCTGGCCCGCGCACTGGCCGCGCAACCCCGGTTTCTGCTGCTGGACGAACCCACCAACCACCTGGACCTCGCGTACGCGCTGGACGTGGTGCGCTACCTGCGCTGCGAGGTGGCCGGGGGGCTGGGCGTCGTGGCGGTCCTGCACGACCTGAACCTCGCGGCCCGCGCCGACCGGCTGGTGCTGCTGCACGCCGGGCAGGTCCTCGCGACCGGCACGCCGCGCGAGGTGCTGACGCCCGCGAACCTGCTCGCGGCGTACGGGGTGCGGGTCAGGGTGGTGCAGGACTCAGACCGCCTGCTGGTTATCCCCGAGGATTAGGGCGATGCCTGCCAAGTACTTCCCCACCCACGGCCACCTGCTCGTCTGCCAGGGCCCCAACTGTCAGGCGCGCGGGTCGGCGCTGCTGCACAAGGCCCTGTGGAATCACCTGGAACGCGAGTCCCTGGTGTACTACAAGCGGGGCGGCACGCTGCGCCTGACCGAGAGCGGCTGCCTGGGCTCGTGCAGTTTCGGCCCCAGCCTGTGCGTGTACCGCGCCGCGCCGGCCGGGGCAGGCCTGGAAGAAGCGTGGTACGCCGCCGTGGACTTCCCACTGGCCGCCCGCATCGCGCAGGCCGTGCACGAGCAGGGGCCACTACCCGCCGAGCATCAGTACGGCCCGGAGTGACGCGACCTGCGCCCGCTCCAGGCTTCAGGGCTGGGGCAGGTCCGCGCCGCTGCGGGGTTCCGGGATGGGTTCGTCGTTGTGCTCGCGGCGGAACTGCACAGACATCTCGTACACGTGGCGGCGGGCGCGCATGGCGTTCCCCAGCGGGCGGTGCGCGGCCAGCGCGTGCCACGGGTTGAAACTCAGGCGGTCGTCCGCGAACACCAGTTTGTCCGGGCGGGCCGTGTCCTGCGGCGGCACGGTCAACCGCGCGACCATCCGGAAGGGACTGAGCGTCTCGTCCCACTGCACCGAGCCGTCCTCGATGGGCATGCGCTGCGGGTCGGTGCACAATTGCGCGCGCAGTTCCCACACGCCACCCTCGCGGCGGATGGTGTCGGCCACGGCGGCCCGGAGTGCGTCGGCGCGGCCCGGCCCGAGGACCTTCACCGCCTGATCCTTCAGGGCCAGCAGCGGCTGCGAGACCGGCGCGAGCGACACCTTCGCCACGTACTCGCCCCAGCGGACGGGCAGTTGCGAGTAGTACGTCTCGCCCAGCGGGTGCGTGTACGGGTGGCCGCCCAGTTGCTTCAGGGCGCCGGCCAGCGGGCCGCTGCTGCCCGCGACGCGCGCCGCGACCTGCGCGCCCAGCGCCGCCGCGACCTTCAGTTCCTCCGGGGCGTTCACGGTCAGGCGGATCGGCAACTGGTTGTTCAGGAAGCCGCTGGCGTCCTTCGCGGCGAACACGGGACCGTTGTTCAGGAGGAAGTCCTGCGTGACCTCGCCCGCGTGGCCGTCCACCATGTCCTGCCCGGCCGGACCCACGACCTTCAGCGCCAGGGCGCGGGGTGTGGACACGCTGTCCGGCAGGATGTCGCCGGGCGGCGTGGACAGCCGCATCACGGCCGGGTAGCGGCCCGCCTGCGCGAACAGCCCCTGCGCCAGCGGGGCGGGCAGGTCGCCCGGCACCTCCAGTTCCCCGATCATGACCCCGTGCGATTTGCTGTGCACGCTGCGAACGGCGTGGTGGTAGCGCCCCTGGAAGGCCTCGCTGTACCCGCGCATGACCTGCGCGATCCGCTCGGCGGTCTGCGCTTCGCCCGGCTGCGCCTGTTCGAGCCTGTCGTGGTACTGCACGAACTCCGGAGTCCCGTCAGATGTCATGGCGCAGGCTAACAGGCACGCGCGGAATCCGGCCAGCAGGGGCGCCCTTGTCGCTCCGTTCAGCTGCCGTTCATGGGCCTGTTCATGCGGGCCTGTTCATGCGCAGGTGCCCGGACCGGCGCGGCCGATCACGGCCCGATCATGGGTGAGGTGGTGAACTGCACCCACGAGAACCCGCCGCCCCCGCGCAGACGGACCAACGGCAGCGGTTTTCAGGGAGATCAGCATGAACAAGCACCGCTCTGCCCGCCGCCCCGCCCACCACGCTGCCCGCCGCCTGACCCTGCTGACCCTGTGCGCCGCGCTGGGAGGCGCGCACGCGCAGAACACCGTCAACCTGAACTTCAGGAACCTGACCCTGCAACCGGTGCAGATCGCGAACCTGGACCTGAACGTGCTGCGCGTGGACCCGCAGGTGTTCCAGCAGACCCTGAAAGCCCCGAACGCCCTGCAACTGAACCTGACCGACCTGCCCGCCCGCATCCAGGCCCGCGACGCCGAGGTGCGCCGCAGCCTGGACGTCGTGGGCACCCTGGCCCGCTCGACCGAACTGCGCGCCGACATTGCCCGCACCACGCTGAGCCTCCCGCGCGGCCTGACCGTGCCCGCCACCGTCACCCTGCGCGGCGGCGAGAACCGCGAGGTGCTGCTGTTCGGGCAGGACACCGTGGCCGTCAGTGTCGCGCAGGCCGAGGCGGGCGCCGACCGCAACCGCGCCGAGATCCTCGGGTCCTTCGGCCTGAACGACCAGAATCCCGTTCCGCGCGAGTTCCTGTCCCAGGACTCCCTGAGCGGCGTGACGCTCGCCGCGAACGCCCGCATCAACGTCGCCGCGCTGAACACCGCCGCCCTGACCCGCCTGCAGACGCGCCTCGCGCCGCCCAAGCCCTCGCAGCCGGGCGGGGAACTCGGGGACGGGTTCGTCAGCAACCCCAGTGACGGCGCGTGCCGGTTCACGCCCACCAGCGCCCTGTTCGGCCAGATGCGCGGCAACGCCATCGATCAGATCACCACCATCAAGGACCAGGGGCGCCGGGGCACCTGCATGGCCTTCGCGTACACCTCCGCGCTGGAAAGCCTGATCGCGCGGCGCAAGCAGATCACCTTCAACCTGTCCGAGCAGTACGCGTACTACTGGCTGCGCGGCGACGACGGCGTGCTGGGCGACGGCGCCGGCTGGGGCGATTTCGATGACGCCATCGCCCGCCAGCGCATGCTGCCCACCGAGGTCCGCTGGAAGTACAACCCGTCCCGCAGCCGCGTGCGCGTGCCCGCCAACACCCAGCAGCCCATCACGGCCTTCAAGAACTCCTGCGTGAACTACGCCGATCAGGCGTGCAGCGACACCACCGCGCAGGCACAACTGGTCTGCCAGAGCGGCACGAACAACTGCGCCTGGAAACCCGAGTGGGACATCGCCCCGAACGCCGCGTTCAACTTCCGGCCCACCCAGGGCAACGAGGTCTGGGTGGCGCTCGCCAACAACGCCCTGGGCAACGGGGACGCCGCCCGCGCCTACCGCCGCGCCATGCTGCGGCAGATGATCGACCGGGGCGACCAGCTGATCCTGGGCTTCACCGTGGACGGCGCGTTCGACTCCATCGGCGCCAGTGGCCTGCCCGACACCACCCGCATGGGCCAGAACGTGCGCGGCGGGCACGCCGTTCACATCGTCGGGTACGTGAACACCGGCACGCAGACGTACGCGGCGAAGATCGCCGGACTGGTCGACGTGAAGTTGACCCTCCCCACCGGGTACTTCGTGATCAAGAACTCCTGGAGTTGCGGCTTCGGGGACGGCGGGTACGCCTACCTGCCCGACAGCTTCATGGACCGCGAGACGAACGGCGTGTACAACCTGCGCGCCGGAGCCGTCGCCAGCGACATGGCTGGCTTCTGAACGAACAAGGGAGGGGGCCGCAGCGCGACTGGCTGCGGCCCCCTCCTGCATTGCCGTTACTCGACGCTGCTTACTCGACCGTGTTTACTCAACCGTGTTTACTCTACCGTGACGCTCTTGGCGAGGTTGCGGGGTTTGTCCACGTCCTTGCCCAGCGCGGTGGCGGTGAAGTACGCGAGCAGCTGCATGGCGACGGCGTTCACGACGGGGCTGACCATCTCGTGCGCGCGGGGGACGTAGATGACGTCGTCGCCGTGGCGGGCGTTCTCGGTGTCGCCGTCACTGAGGAACAGGATGACCTTCCCGGCGCGGGCGCGGACTTCCTGCACGTTGCTGATGGTCTTTTCCAGCAGGCGGCTCTCGGTGGCGATCACGGCGACGGGCAGGTGCTCGTCGATCAGGGCGATGGGGCCGTGCTTCATCTCGCCCGCTGCGTACGCCTCGGCGTGGATGTAGCTGATCTCCTTGAGTTTCAGGGCGCCCTCGTAGGCGGTGGGGCTGTTCACGCCGCGCCCGAGGAACAGGTAGTCGCGGGCCATGGCGTATTTCTCCGCGACCTCCTTGATGCGCGCCACGCGCTCGGGGCTCAATGCGTCCTCGACGAGGCGGGGCAGTTCACGGGCGGCCTTCAGGAGTTCCGCGCCCTGCTCGGCGCTCAGGGTGCCGCGGGCGCGGCCGAGCCAGAGGGCCAGCATCAGGAACGCGCTGACCATTGACGTGTACGCCTTGGTGCTGGCGACGCCGATCTCGGGTCCGGCGTGGATGTACAGCGTGTCGTCCAGTTCGCGGGTCATGGAGGAGCCCTTGGCGTTGATCACGCCGAGGGTCTTCGCGCCGAACTTCTTCGCCTCGCGCAGCGCTTCCAGGGTGTCGATGGTCTCGCCGCTCTGGGAGACGACGATGGCCAGGGTGTTCTCGCTGACGAGGGGGTCGCGGTAGCGGTACTCGCTGGCCACGTCGACTTCGACGGGAATGCGGGCGAGCTGCTCGATGAGGTACTCGCCGACCAGTCCGGCGTAGAAGGCGGTGCCGCACGCGATGATGCTGATCCGTTTGAAGGAGCCGGGGTCGAGGTTGATGTCGAGGTTCACCTCGCCGGTGTCGTCGTGCAGGCGGCCGATCAGGGTGTTCGTGAGGGCCTGGGGCTGCTCGTAGATCTCCTTGAGCATGTACGTGTCGTACCCGCCCTTCTCGGCGGCCTCGGCGTCCCATTCGATGTGCTCGATGGTGCGCTGCTGCGGGTTGCCCGCAAGGTCCATGACGCGGAAGCCGTCGTCGTTCAGGACGACCATGTCGCCGTCGTGCAGGAACACCATGTTGCGGGTGTAGGCCAGCAGGGCGGGCACGTCACTGGCAAGGAACATCTCGCCTTCCCCGACGCCCATCACGAGGGGGCTGACGGTGCGGGCGGCGACGATCTCGCGGTGGTCGACGTGCGTGACGACGATCCCGTACGCGCCGCGCACCTGCGCCAGGGCGGCCCGGACGGCCTCTTCAAGGTTGCCCGCGTAGGCTTCCTCGATCAGGTGGGCCAGCACCTCGCTGTCGGTCTCGCTCTTGAACTCGTGCCCGCGCCCCTGGAGGCCCTCTTTGAGGGTCAGGTAGTTCTCGATGATGCCGTTGTGAATGATCACGATGCGGCCGTCCTCGGTGGCGTGCGGGTGCGCGTTCGTGTCGTTCGGCAGGCCGTGCGTGGCCCAGCGGGTGTGCCCGATGCCCAGCGAGCCGCTCATGGGCTGGCCGTCGAGGAGCGTGTTGAGGTTCTCGAGTTTCCCGGCCTTCTTCTTCACGTCGATCTGCGCGCCGTCATGGATGGCGATGCCGGCGCTGTCGTAGCCGCGGTACTCGAGTTTGGCGAGGCCGGAGATCAGGACTTCCTGCGCTTGACGGGGGCCGATGTATCCAACGATTCCACACATGGTGACTCCATCCCGCCGTCGGCGCGGGGGCCGGGCGGGGGTGCCTGTCTTTGAAGTTGTTGTGCGTCGTGCGCGGCCTTATGCCCACGTTGCCGTGGGGGTTATCGCCGCGCTTCCCGCCCCGGCGTGGGGCGGCGGGTAGGCGCCTGAACGCGCGCCTGGAGGCATCCGCAGATTGCTCGCTGACCTCCACCTCGTCTCCCCCGCGTGCGGGGGCCTTGCGCTGCCCTGTTTGTGTGAACCGGACACCAGCGGTTCAGGCCGCAGCATAGCGCGGGCAGGGGGGTGGGCGCATGTGAGTGCCCGCCGCCCCTGAGTACAGCACTCACGGTGGGCGGCACAGGGAGCGGCAGAGGGATCGGCAGAGCGGCCGGGAGGGCGGTAACTGAAGAAACTCTGAAGCCCGCGCCGTGCGGGCAGTGTGGACGGGTTGCCCGGCGGAACAGTCCGGGCGCGGCGGTCCTTGCTAGGATAGGCGCGGACGTGCCCGCAGTGCGCGCGCGCGTCCGGCTGAACTTTCCGGCACGCGGAACGCAGCGAGGACCACGGTCCGGCTGCACGGGCCGGCGCACGTCAGAGCGTCACGATCAGAGGACACCGTAACCACCATGCCCACGTACCTGTACAAGAACATCGAAACCGGCGAAATCTACGAGTTGCAGCAGAGCATGCGCGACGAGGCCTACACCACGCACCCGGAAACGGGCGTGCCTGTCAAGCGGATCCTGGCGCGGCCCGGCATTGCCTTCAAGGGCAGCGGATTCTACGTGACCGATTCCCGCCCCAAGGGCGGCGAGGGCGGCGGCGGCGAGTGACGCCGCCCGGCACCCCGGCCCGCCCGGCGGCCCGCACCGGGCGGCTGGGTCTGCGCGTGCTGGGCGCGGCGCTGCTGCTGAGCGGCGCAGTCGCCGGGGCGTACATCACGGGACGGGTCAGCGCCGAGCGGGCGCTGGTCACGCCGGACGAGGTGAACACCGTCGAGGTGGCCCAGAAAGCCATTCAGGCCGTGGTGCGCATCGACAACCGCCTGCAACGCGAGAGGTTGCAGGTCGGGGATGACCCCATCGACACCGGCACGGGCTTCTTCTACAAGAAGGACCTGATCGTCACGAACTACCACGTGGTTCAGTACCAGGAGTCCCTGACGGTCACGCTGTTCAACGGCCGTCGCGTCAGCGCGAAGATCGAGGGCATCGACCCCGGCATCGACATCGCCATCCTGCGCGTGACCGGCGTGACCGCGCCCGCCACCCTGAGTTTCGGGTCGAGCGCGCGCCTGATTCCGGGGCAGAAACTGCTGACCATCGGCACGCCGCTGCGCATTCAGAACTTCGTGGGCAGCGGCGTGTTCAGCGTGGCCGCCAGCGCCCGCGACCTGAACCGCAACGACGGCTTCGCCAACGAGGTCGGGCAGTACATCGTCACGACGGCCAGCATCCAGCAGGGCAACAGCGGCGGCCCGGTCCTGGATTCACGCGGGGCAGTGGTGGGTGTCGCCGACGCGAACGTCTCGGCGAACGGCCTGATTCCGGGCGTGATCGGCATCGCCGTGCCCGGCGATCTGGTCAAGCAGAGCTTGGACGACCTGGAGAAGATCGGCGTGCCGCAGCGTGGCACGCTGGGCGTGACCATGGTGGACCTGGACAACCTGGACCCGGCGCTGCGGCAACTGGCGGGCCTGAACAGCTCCGAGGGCGCGCTGGTGGACGAGGTTCCGGCCGGGACGGCCGCCGCCCGCGCGGGCCTGCGCGGCAGCCTGCGCAACAGCAAGGACCAGCTGCTCGCGCCGCTGGGCGACATCATCGTGGCCGTGGACGGGCAGCGCGTGCGGGACTCGTTCGACGTGATCCGGCTGGTGGCCGCCAAGCGTCCCGGTCAGACCGTCACCCTGCGCGTCTGGCGCAACAAGAAGAGCGTGGACGTGAAGGTCACGCTGCTCAAACGCACCCTGCAGTAGGGTTGATGGTGAACGGTTGATGGTCGATGGACGGGGCACTCCCCCTCTGTCGACCATCGACCATTGACCGTTTCCGCCTGTCCGTGCTCGCGGGCCGGGCGGCTGGTGCACTCTATCCAAAAGTGATATCACTTTGATAGGTAATCGAGATCAGCCCGGAGGTTCCATCATGAACGAACTGCAACAGGCTCCCACCCCCAACCCGCAGGGCGGCGTCTCCACCCGCAGCGGTGTCGCCAGCGTCGAACGGGCCGCCTTCGGCCTGCCCGGCATCCCGGTGTTCCTGATCTGGATGCTGCTGTGCGCCCTGACCGTCTGGGCATTCAGCTCCGGGCAACTGATCCTGAGCGGTGTCCTGATCGCAGCCGTGATCTTCGTGGTCGTGGGCTTCTTCATCGTGCAGCCCAACCAGGCCATGCTGCTCACGCTGTTCGGCCGCTACGTGGGCACCGAACGCCGCAACGGCCTGTACTGGACCAACCCCCTGACCGTCCGCAAGAGCGTCAGCCTGAGAATCCACAACTTCAACTCCGAACGCCTGAAGGTCAACGACCTGGCCGGGAACCCCATCGAGATCGCCGCCGTGATCGTCTGGCGGGTCGTGGACACCGCCCGCGCCGTGTTCGACGTCGAGGACTACAACGAGTTCGTCGCCATCCAGAGCGAGACGGCCCTGCGGCACCTCGCCAGCCAGTACCCCTACGACGAGTACACCGACACCGGCATGAGCCTGCGCGGCAACGCCGACGAGATCGCCGACGCCCTGGCCACCGAACTCGCCACCCGGCTGCGCCACGCGGGCGTGGAGGTCCTCGAAGCGCGCCTGTCGCACCTCGCGTACGCCCCGGAAATCGCGGGCGCCATGCTTCAGCGCCAGCAGGCCAGCGCCATCATCGCGGCGCGCACCCAGATCGTGCAGGGCGCGGTGGGCATGGTCCAGATGGCCCTGAAGGAACTCAGCGAGCAGGACATCGTGCACCTCGACGAGGAACGCAAGGCGCAGATGGTCAGCAACCTGCTGGTGGTCCTGACCAGCGAACGCGGCACGCAGCCGGTCGTGAACGCCGGAAGCCTGTACTGACGGTATGGCGCGCAAGAACTTCCCCCTGCGCATCAGCCCGGAGCTGTACGCCGCGCTGGAACGCTGGGCGGCAGACGACCTGCGCAGCGTGAACGCCCAGATCGAGTACCTCCTGACCCGCGCCGCGAAAGACGCCGGGCGCCTGAAAGACAAGAAAAAAGAGGACAGCGACTAAGTACACTGCGTTTATCTTTTAGATAAACCGCGCGGAGCGCGTAGCAGAAGAAGTACGTTGAAGCGGGAATGGAGAGATTCCGGCGCTTTCCCGGAATCTCGCAATGGTAGCTTCAACGTACTTAGCAGACGTAGGATGGAACCCACCCCATCCTCCGTCTGCCGTTCACCCTCCTCCTCCCCGCGCGTGTCAAGGCGTTCATCCACCCTTGAGACTCCTGGGGGGCGCTATGCTCTGGCCTGTCATGTACGTTGTCGTCGAAGGGCCCATCGGGGTCGGGAAAACAAGCCTCGCCGGGCGCCTCGCCGCGCGCCACGGCGCCGAACTGAACCTGGAAATCGTCGAGGAGAACCCCTTCCTGGCGAAATTCTACGAGCAGCCCGAAGCGTTCTCGTTTCAGGTGCAGGCGTTCTTTCTGCTCTCACGCTTCAAGCAGCTCTCGGCGCTGTGGCAGCCGGGCCTGTACAAGGGCAGCGTGGTCAGCGACTACCTGTTCGACAAGGACTTCATCTTCGCGTCCATGAACCTGCGCGACGCCGAGTTCGCGCTGTACGAGGACCTGTACTCGCACCTGTCGCCGCGCCTGCCCACCCCGGACCTCGTGGTGTACCTGCGCGCCGACACCGACGAACTGCTGCGCCGCATCGCGCTGCGCGGCCGCCCGTTCGAGCAGGACATGCAGGCCGCGTACCTCGCGGACCTGACCGGGCGGTACGACGAGTACTTCCGCACGTACCCGCACCCGCACCTGATCATCGACGCGGCCGGCATCGACTTCGTGAACAACCCGGACCACGAACAGGACCTGATGGACCGCATCGACGGCGCCCTGCGCGACACGCAGGCGGCCGACTGATGTACCTCGCGGTTTCCGGGAACATCGGCAGCGGCAAGAGCACCCTGACGCGCATGCTGGCCGACCGCTACGGCCTGCGCCCCGTGTACGAACCGTACGCCGACAACCCCTACCTGGAAGACTTCTACCGCGACATGCGGCAGTACTCGTTCCACTCGCAGGTGTACTTCCTGTCCCGGCGCCTGGAGCAGCACCTGAACCTCGTGACCGGCGCCCGCTACGTCATTCAGGACCGCACGGTGTTCGAGGACGCCAACATCTTCGCGCGCAACCTGTTCGAGAGCGGACAGATGGCGCGGCGCGACTGGGACACTTACCTCAGCCTGTACGAGGGGGTGCTGAGCGCCCTGCGCGTCCCGGACCTGCTGATCCACATCGACGCCAGCCTGCCCACCCTGAAACGCCGCATCGCGCAGCGCGGCCGCGAGTACGAGCAGGCCATCCCCGACGAGTACCTGGGCGGCCTGAACCGCCTGTACGACAGCTGGGTCACGGGCTTCGGCGCCTGCCCGGTCGTGCGTGTTCCCGGCGACCAGCTGGACTTCGTGGCCGACCCGCAGGCCTTCGAGTGGGTGTGCGCGCGCGTGCAGGCCAACGGCTTCGGCCTGCCGCTGCTGCGCTGATCCGCACCGCGCACCATTGCTCCCGGCGCAGCGCGGTAGCCTGCGGGGATGACGGCCTTCCGTTCCTCCGCGCGCATGCACCCGCGGCCCTCCCGGCCAGACCAGCAACCGGGCCAGCGACCGGATCAGCGACCGGGCCTGCTCCGGCAGGCACTGCTCCGCATGGGCCTGCTGTGCCTGACCTCGCCGCTGGCAGCGGCGCAACCCCCGGCCACCCCGCCCGCCCAGCCGCCCACCTGCCCGGCCGACTGGACCGAACTGCACCCCGAGCACCTGCGGGCCGCGCAGGTCAGCGTGCCGCGCGCGACGTTCAGTGACGCGCGCGGCGCGGCCGGGAAGTACAGCGTGCGCAGCGGCGACCTGCTCCTCCAGGGACGCAGCGTGCAGGGCCGCCGGTGCAGTTACCTGGTGCCCAGCGGCGGCCTGCCCGACCAGCTGATGCGGGGCTTCCTGCCCGACACGCAGGTCGAGGCGCTCCCCGCCGCGCCCGAAGAGGCCGGCACCTGGGCCAGGGACGCCAACGCGGGCCTGACCGTCCGGCAGACCGGGAGCGGCGCGCTGACCCTGAACGGGTCAGCCACGCACGTCGGCGCGGACGGCAACGTGACCCAGGGGAACCTGAACGGCCCGCTGCGCCGCCAGGAGGGCGCGTGGCCGCTGGCGTACAGTGACGGCGAGTGCAGCGTGAACCTGCGTCCCGTGGGTCCGTGGATGCTCGCGGCGGACAACGGGCGTTGCGGCGGCCTGAACGTCCGCTTCGACGGGCTGTACCAGCGGGTGCGCTGAGCGGCGGCCCGCAGCGCCGGGCGGCGCAGCCCGTATCATCCCCCCATGCGTCTTTCCGAGCTGGCCGCCCACCTGAACGCCCCCACCCCTACCGACAACCCGGAGGTGACGGGCGTGACGCACAACGCCGACTGGGCAGGGCCGGGGTTCGCGTTCGTGGCGATCCGGGGGGCGCGCTTCGACGGGCACAGCTTCATTGACCGGGTCGCGGCGGCGGGCGCGGTGGCCGTGATCGGCGAGGGCCTCCCGGACGGCATGACCAGCCCGCTGCCGTACCTGCGGGTCGCCAGTGCCCGCGCCGCGCTGGCCGACGCGGCGGCCGCGCTGGCCGGGCACCCCAGCCGGGGGCTGCGGGTGGTGGGCGTGACCGGCACGGACGGGAAGACCACGACCAGCTGGATCACGCGGCACCTGCTGCGCGCCGCCGGACAGCGCACCGGCCTCCTGAGCACCGTCGGGTACGAACTTCCGGACGGCGAGCTGCGGCACTTCCCGGCGCACTTCACGACGCCGGAGGCCCCGCAGGTGCAGGCCACCCTGGCCGACATGGTCGCGGCGGGCGCGGACGCGGCGGTGCTGGAGGCCAGCAGTCACGCCCTCGCCCTGGAGCGCGTGCGGAGCGTCGCGTGGGACGTGGCCGTCTGGACGCACCTGAGCAGCGAACACCTGGACTTCCACGGCACGCTGGAAAACTACTTCGCGGACAAACGCCGACTGGTCGAGGCCGCACCGTTCGCGGTGCTGAACGTGGACGACCCCTGGACGGCGCAGCTGCGTGGTGTCGCCCCCGCCGAGACCACGTACTCCGCCGAGGGGCAGCATGCCGACTGGCGCGCCACCGACATCGAGGAACGCAGCACCGGCCTGCACTTCCACGTCCTCAGCCCGCTGGGCGAGTTCGACGCGCACCTGCCGACGATCGGACGCTTCAACGTCGCCAACGCCCTGGCCGCCATGGCCGCGAGCGCGCACCTCGGCGCGGGCTGGGAGGCCCTGGCGGCAGGCCTCGCGTCGTTCCGGGGCGTGCCGGGCCGCATGGAACTCGTGCCCGACGCGCGCGGGCGGCGCGTCGTCGTGGACTTCGCGCACACGCCCCCCAGCCTCGAAAAAGCTCTGGGCACCCTGCGCACCACAACGGCGGGCCGCCTGATCGTCGTGCTCGGCTCGGCGGGCGGCCCCCGCGATCCCGGCAAGCGTGCCCCGCTGGGCGAGGTCGCCACCCGCCTCGCGGACCACGCGGTCTTCACCGAGGAGGACTGCCGCGACACCCCCCTGGACGACATCCTGCGCGAGATGGCACGCGGCGCCCAGGAAGGCGGACACACCAACTTCCAGTCCATTCCCGACCGCCGCGCCGCCATCCGCGCCGCCATTGCCCTGGCGCAGCCCGGCGACACGGTCCTGCTGGCAGGCAAAGGCCCCGAGGACACCCTGGAACGCGCCCACGAGACCCTCCCCTGGAACGAGACGCAGGAAGCCACGGACGCCCTGAAGCTGAGCTGACCGGGTGCCCAGCGACATGGTATGAAGGCGGTATGCGTCCTCATCTGTGCGTCCTGACCCTGGCCCTGCTGGGCACCGGTGTGGCGGCTCCCACGCCGTACTCGCTGCCCGTGAACCTGAACGCCCTGAAATCGCCGCTGGTCAGCGGGAAGGCCGACCTGGGCCTGGACCCACTGAACGCCGCGCAACGCTCGGCGCTGGCCCGCAACGGCTTCGTGATCACGCCCGCGCAGTGGCGGCAGTTCGACGCCGTGTACGAGGCGACCCGCTACGCAGAGCAGCCGGTGTTCGTCACGTCGGACGCCACGCTGCACGTGTACCACCTGATCTTCGACAAACTGCTGCGTGACCTGGAACGTGAGTCCCTGGCCCCGGCCGCGCGCCGCCTGACCGCGCTGCTGGTGGCGGATTCCCGCCGGCAACTGACGGCACTGAAGGGCACGCCACTGGAGGCGGACGCGCGGCTGACACTGGCGTACCTGTCGGTCGCGCAGAAACTCGCCGATCCGGCCGTGACCCCGCCCGCCGAGGTGGCGGCGCTGGTAGCGGCGGAACTGAAACTCATCGACGCGCACCAGGGCATTGCTCCCTCGGCCATTTTCAGCGGCACGGAACTGCTCGAGGACTACTCGCAGTACGTGCCGCGCGGGCACTACACGAAAAGCGAGGCGCTGAAACGCTACTTCCGCTCCATGATGTGGCTGGGCCGCCTGAACCTGCGCGTGGATAAGGACAGCGAGACGCGCGTGGCGGGCCTGCTGACCGCCCTGATGGGGGCGAACGCCGAGGCGCAGAAGCTGTGGGCGCGCGTGTACGACCCGACCGCGCTGCTGGTGGGCCGCAGCGACGACCTGAACTACCGGCAGTATGCGGCGGCCCTGAAAGTCGCGGCGGGCGGGCAGGTGCGCCGACTGGCGGAACCGGCCGTCCTGACGGCCTTCCAGGCCGAGTTGCGGAAACTGCCGCCCCCGCAGGTGAACAGCGCCGTGGTGATCGCCCGCCCCGGCGAGGGCCGCGAGGTGCGCGACGCGCAGACACTCGGCTTCCGGCTGATGGGGCAGCGCTTCACGCTGGACGGCGCGGCCTTCCAGCGCCTCGTGTACCGCGAGGTGGGCACCGACACGCAGCCGCGCCTGCTGCCCAGCGGCCTTGACCTGCTGGCCGTGCTGGGCAGCGACGCCGCGCTGAACGAACTGCGCCGCACCGGGCAGTCGAAGTACGCGAACTACGACGCGAACATGGCGAAACTCCGCGCGAATTTCGCCGAGCTGAAGCAGGCCGACTGGACCGCGAACGTCTATTCCGGCTGGCTGTACGCCCTCCAGGCCCTCGCCAGGCCCGAACCGCGCGACGCACGCTACCCGGCGTTCATGCGCACGCCCGCCTGGACGCGCAAGGAGATGCTGACCGCGCTGGGCTCCTGGACGGAACTGCGCCACGACACCATCCTGTACGCCAAGCAGACCATGGCCGAGATGGGCGCCGGGGAGCCCCCGCAGCCCCCGCGCGGGTACGTGGAACCCAACCCGGCCCTCTGGGCGCGCCTGCAGACCCTGGAGGCCCTGACCCGCCGCGTCCTGAAAGAGCAGGGCGTCCTGTCGGAACGCACCGCGCAGAACCTCGACTCTCTGCGCGACATGCTGGGCCTCCTGAGCCGCGCCACCGCCAAGGAACTGGCGGGCACCCCGCTGACCCGCGACGAGTACGACCAGATCCACTACTTCGGCGGGTGGCTGGAACAGATGAAGATGGCCAGCGCCGACCCCGAGGACGGCGAGAACGCCAGCCAGTTCGACGAGGACGCCATGGCCGCCGTCGTCGCGGACGTCGCTACCGGCGACGGAACCGCCCTGGAGGAAGGCACGGGCTTCATCCACGAGCTGTACGCCGTCGTGCCCGACGGTCGCGGCGGCCTTCAGGTCGCGCGGGGCGGCGTGTACTCGCAGTACGAGTTCACGGTACCCGTCTCGGGCCGCCTGACGGACGAGGCGTGGCGCGCGCAGCTGCGTCAGGGCAAGGTGCCGCCCGCGCACCCCTGGCTGGACGGCGTGCTGGTGAAGTGATGCGGACTCGGATTGAATGGTTTGTGCAAACCATTCAATCCGAGCGGATGCGAGTAGGAGAGAAGCGGGTTCCGGGCGTGGAGTTGATAACCCGGCGCCCTTCCGGGTTATCAACGAAACAAACGGAATCCGTATGAGGATCGCCATCTGCGGCCTGCTGGCGGGCCTGCTGCTCACCTCGGGCGGGCGGGAGGCCCCGCCATCTGGGCCGGTCACGCTGGCGCTGGCCGGCGACCTGAGCCTCGCGCGCGGCGTGGCGCAGGCGAACACCGCCGACTGGCCCGGCACACTGCGGGCGGTGGCGCCGCTGCTGCGCGCCGATCTGGTGGCCGCGAACCTGGAATCCCCCCTGACGGACGCGCCGCGCAGGACGCCGGGCATCGACCTGCGCGCCCCGACCGGCGCGGCAGCCGCCCTGTGGCCCCTCACCCATCTGGGCGTGCTGAACAACCACGGCCGGGACGCCGGAATGGCCGGGCAGGCGCAGTCGCGAGGCACGCTGCAGCGCGCGGGCCTCCACCCGGTCACGGCGGCCCCAGGCCTCAGCATGGTACGGGGCCAGCGGGTCGCACTGCTGGCGTGGCTGGACGACGGCGCGGCTCCCCTCCCCCTGACGGCGGTGCGCGCGGCGGCGCGGCAGGCGGACACCGTGATCGTCCTGGCCCACTGGGGCGAGGAGTACGGCCTGACCACCGCCCGGCAGCGGACGCAGGCCCGCGCGCTGGTGGGGGCCGGGGCGACCGTGGTCGCCGGGAGCGGCCCGCACGTCCTCCAGGGCCACGAGGTGCTGACCGGGCCGCGCGGAGCGGCGCTGGTGCTGTACAGCCTGGGCAACCTGCTGTTCGACCAGCCGTTCCCGGCGGCGCAGATCGGCGCGGTGGTGCGCGTACCCCTGGCAGACGTGAGGCGCGCCTGCGCCGCCCCCACCCGCACCCGCGCGGGCCGCGTGACCCCCGCCAGCGGGACGCAGCGGACACAGGCGCTGACCCGGCTGGGCCTCCCCGCCTGCCCGGAGGCCCGGTGAGAGTCCTGTTCACGGCCCTGCTGCTGCTAAGCAGCGCACTGGCGGGCGGCGGCGAGGGAACGTGGCGCAGCCTCACCCCGGCAGGCACGTGGACGGCCAGCCCCGCCCGGCGCGCCCCGCCCCCCTGCCCGGCCCTGACCCTGCCCCCGGACTGGGAGGTGCGCAGCAGCGTCCTGGCCGACGTGACCGGCGACGGCATCCCCGAGTGCGTGCTGGCCGTCTGGCGCCCCTGGCGCGACTGGCGCACCGCCCGCTGGACCGCGCACCCCACGCCCATCCAGGGCAACCGCGACGCGCGCGGCCTGAGCAGTCACGTGGCCGTGCTGCGCCCCCTGGGCGGCGGCCGGTACCGGGAGGTCTGGGTGGGCAGCGCCCTGTTCCAGCCGGTCGCGGCGCTGACCGTACTGCCCGGCGGGACGCTCGCCACGCTGGAAACCACCTACGCCGCCCCCGGCGCGCCTGCCCGCGCGCTGAGCCTGTGGCACTGGACCGGCTTCGGGTTCCGGCTGGACCGCCGCGCCCTTACCGTGGCCCGCGAGGTGCAGCCCGACGCGCAGGGCCGCCCCGCTGTCCGGTAACGCCGGGCCGTCCGGTAGCGCAGGGCCGCCCGGAAACCCGGCATGATGGGGCATGCGACCCCTGTGCCTGCTGCTTGCCGCCTCGCTTCTGCCCGCGCACGCCGCGCAGGTGCCGGTCCCGACACCCACGGGCGGTATTCCCGCCGGGGCGACGATCGCGCGGCACGAGGGTCCGAACCTGACCGTGCAGACCACCGCGCCCGCACGGGAGGGCTGGCTGACCGGGCTGCGGGTCACCGCCGGGGCCACCACGCGAACCTTTCCCGCATGGCGGACAATCAGCAACCCCACCTTCTGGCCGGGCCTGAGCGTCACCGACCTGGGCGGCGACGGGGCGCCCGAGGTGCTCGTGACCCTCATGACCGACGAGGGCACGGGCGTGGCCGTGTACGACGCGCGCGTGCTGAGCCTGCCGGACCTGCGCGAGTGGCCGGTCACGCCGCCCGTCCCGTACCTGCGGCAGCAGGTGCGCTTCGGGTCGAACACCCTGACCCTGCCCGGCCGTAGCGTGAAACTCCCCCCGCTGCCGGGCCTGCGTGGCGAGGCGGCCCGCATCGGCGATCAGGTCCGCTGGACCGTGCAGGAGGGCCACCTGACCGCGCTGGTCGAGGTGCAGCGCGGCTGGGCGTTCACGGGCCGCCTCGTCCTGACGTACCGCGCGCAGAACGGGCGGCTGATTCCCGCCCGGGTCCGCTTCGACCCCACGCCACTGGACGAGCTGCCGGAGTAGGCACTGGCCTACGCCGCCCATCCGCCACCATGCGGATGCCCGGCCCCCCACCCAAGCGGCACACTCACCCAGACCCGATTCAGGGAAAGGAGGCGACCATGCCCGCAGGTACACCCGACAGCACCACAGCCAGAACGCCCGACGCCCCGGACGGCGATCCCGGCGACCGGACACCCACACCCGGAGGCCCCACCCCCCAAGGCAAAGTCGCCTCCCCATCCACCTGAAAGAGAGAGACCCCATGAACGGCAAACACCTCGTGAAACTCGGCCTGGAAAAGAAAGCCATCGCCCTCGCCCAGACCGCCGCCACCCAGCGCGAAACCGCCGGACTGACCCGCGACGACATCCTGAACGAACTGCGCGCCGTGCAGCATGACCCCGCCGCATACGCTGCGGGCGGCGTGTACGCCCCGCTCGCTGCCGAACTCCTCGCGCAGCAGGCCATCCTCGACGCCCGCAAGGGCAGCGAACTGCGCCCCGCACCCCTCCCCTACCTCACCTGGGGCGCCGACCTGATCGACCCCGGCGCGCACCGCCAGATGGACGTCGCCATGCGCCTCCCGGTCAGCCGCGCCGGAGCGCTGATGCCCGACGCGCACGTCGGCTACGGCCTCCCCATCGGCGGGGTGCTGGCCACCGAGAACGCCGTCATTCCCTACGGCGTCGGCGTGGACATCGGCTGCTCCATGATGCTGTCCGTCCTGCCCATCCAGCCCGGCGCGCTGCGCACCGACGAGGCCACCACCCTGCTGCTCAAGCACACCCGCTTCGGCGCGGGCGTCGCCTTCGAGAAACGCGACCGCCAGGACCACGAAGTCCTGCACGAAAGCACCTGGGACGACCAGCCCATCCTCCAGCACCTGTACGACAAGGCCGCCACGCAGATCGGCACCAGCGGCAGCGGCAACCACTTCGCCGAATTCGGCACCCTCACCCTCCCCCACGCCGACCTCGGCCTCGACGCTGGACAGTACCTCGCGCTGCTCACCCACAGCGGCAGCCGCGGCTTCGGCGCGCAGGTCGCCGGACACTTCACCGCCCTCGCCGAACGCCACCACCCTGGCCTCGCACCCGAAGCCAAAAAACTCGCGTGGCTCCCCCTCGACCACGAAGACGGACAGGCGTACTGGCAGGCCATGAACCTCGCCGGACGCTACGCCCTCGCCAACCACCACCTCATCCACGCCCGCCTCGCCCGCGCCCTGAACGTCACGCCCCTCGCGCAGGTCAGCAACAGCCACAACCTCGCCTGGAAACAGACCGTCAACGGCCAGGAACTCATCGTCCACCGCAAAGGCGCCACCCCCGCCACCCACGGCCAGCTCGGCCTGATCCCCGGCAGCATGGCCGACCCCGGCTTTGTAGTCCGCGGCCTCGGCCACGAAGGCGCCCTGCAAAGCGCCAGCCACGGCGCCGGACGCCAACTCGGACGCAAAGCCGCCACCAGCACCCTCAACAAAAAAGACGTCCAGGCGTACCTCACCGGGCGCGGCGTCACCCTCATCGGCGGCGGCATCGACGAAGCGCCCCAGGCGTACAAACGCATCGAGGACGTCATCGCCCGGCAGACCGACCTCGTGAACGTCGTGGCCAGCTTCCAGCCTCGCGTGGTCCGCATGGACACCGGGAGTGAGGACATCTAGCAGTTGGAAGGGGGGCGCCTCCCGTGTGCTTCCCCACCCCCCAGCCCCCTACCCCAGGGGGGCAGGGGGGGCTTACGTTGGCACTGGGCAGGTATTTCGCGGGCTTGCATGGCGGGTTGTCGGCTGGGATGGCCACGTATGGGGCTGCATGCCTCCGCCCCCGTCGCGTTTGCCCCGCGCGCTGCGCGCACGACGGGCCGCGTTGCCACGACGCCTGTGTGGCCCCAATTCTTGGTGCGTGCTGGAAGGTTCTACTTTTTCGGCTGTTGCCAGAGCCGGGTTTCGAAGTAGATCAGCGGCGTTCAGCAAGGCACCCTGCCAGCTACCGCAGACTGCCACCGGCCGTCGTGCGCGCAGCGCGCGGGCCTGCGAGGGGGGCGGCAGGATGGCGTCGAGGCCAGACACGTCACCGCCTACAGCAACCTCGACACCATCAGTAAAAACTCTTGCCCAGTGCAACGCCTGCTCCCCCTGCCCCCCTGGGGTAGGGGGCTGGGGGGTGGGGAGGCCCGCCGCCAGGCGCCCACATTCCAATGGCAAACCCCACCGCACACGCGCACCCGACTGTCAGATGCTGATGATCGGCCCGAGAGCCACGATGGTCAGTTCGTTCAGTGGGCACAGGCGCAGGACTTCGCGGACGTCGTCGGCGGTGACCTGTTCGTAACGGCGGACGTGTTCCTCGGTGGTGAGGGTGTGGCCGGTGGCGAGGTGTTCCATGCCGAGGGTGAACAGGCGGCCCTGTGGGGTTTCGGCGCGCAGGAGGGTGCTGACGGCGAGTTTGCGGGCGGCGCGGCGCACGGCGGCCGGGGTGATGAGGGTATCGGCGTCTGCGAGGACGTGGCGGTACGTGGTGAGGGCGGTGGCGGCGCGGTCGGGGTCGCAGGAGAATCCGCCTTCGAAGGTGCCGGTGTCGTGGTATTCGAGGTGGCCGAGGTCGGCGGTGTCGCAGGTGCCGTTGTCGATGAGGTGCCAGTAGAGGGCGCCGTTCTCGCCGCCGATGAGGTCGGCGAGGATGTGCGCGGCTTCGCGCAGGGGGTGGGTGGCGCTCAGGCCGGGGGTGGCGGCGGTGACCTGCACGCGGGTGAGGGTGGGGTCGTGGATGGTGCGGGTGGTGCGGGGGTGGTGTGGGCGGGCGGGGGTGTGGGTGTGGGGGGTGGCGGCGGGCCAGTCGCTGAGGTGGGTGGTGGCCCAGTCGAGGGCGTGGGCGGGGTCGAACTGGCCGGTGAGGGTGAGGGTGACGCGCTGCGCGCCGTAGCGTTGGCGGTGGTTGCGGCGTAGGGCGTCGGGGGTGAGGGCGGTGACGGTGTCGGTGGTGCCGAGGATGGGCCAGCCGAGGGGGTGGGTGCCCCAGTAGTCGGCGCGGAGTTCGTCGGTGACGCGGACGGTGGGTTGTTCGGCGTACATGGCGATTTCTTCGAGGATGACGCCGCGTTCGGTGTGGATGTCGGTGTCGCGCAGGGCGGGGCGCATCAGTTCGGTGAGGGTGCTGAGGAGTTCGGGGGTGTGTTCGGGGAGGGTGGCGGCGTGGTAGACGGTGGCTTCTTCGCTAGTGAAGGCGTTGGCGTTGCCGCCGAGGTCGTCGAGGCGTTCGTTGAGTTGGGCGGCGCTGAGGGTGTCGCTGCCTTTGAAGAGGAGGTGTTCGATGAAGTGGCTGGCGCCCATTTCGGTGGGGGTTTCTTCGCGGCTGCCGGTGTTGACGAAGTACCCGGCGGCGGTGGTCTGGGCGTGCGGGTCGGGTTCGAGGAGGAGGGTCAGGCCGTTGGGGAGGGTGTGGCGCTGGGTGGCGGGCGCGGTGGGGTGGGTGGGGTCAGGCATGGGGTCCTTCGCTGGGTGTGCTGTCGGGTGTGGCGTTGTCGGGTGCGGGTGCATCGGGTTCCTGTGACTGGGGGCCGTGCTCGTCGGGGCCGATGGTGACGGTGGTGGCGTCGGGCGCGGGGTGGTAGCGGGTCAGGAAGCTGTTCACGTCGTCCAGGGTCAGGGCGTTGAGGGACTCGCGGAGTTCGGTGACGCTGCGGATGCGGCCGAACACGGCGGCGTCGCGGGTCAGGGCGTGGGCGCGGGCGCGCATGCTTTCGGCGCCGAACACGACGCTGACGGCCAGTCCGGCGCGGGCGCGTTCGAATTCGGCGGGTGTCAGGCCCTGCGGGAGGCGGTGCAGTTCCGCGAGGATGACCTGAAGCGTTTCGGGCGCGCGGGCGGGGGTGCTGCCGGCGTAGGCGCTCAGGAAGCCGTTGCCGCCCAGGATGACGGGGTTGGCGCTGACGGCGTACGCGAGGCCGCGTTCCTCGCGCACGGCGTGGAACAGTCGGCTGGCGCTGCCGCCGCTCAGGGCGGTCAGGGCGACCTGCCACGCCATCCAGTCGGGGTGGCCGGGGGGCACGCCGGGCATGGTGAGGCTCAGGTGGGTCTGTTCGGCGTCCGGGTCGGTGGTGTGCGCGCGGGCGCGGGTACGCAGCGTGGCGGGGATGGGGTCGTGCGCGCCGGGGCGCAGGCCGCCCAGCGCGGCGGCGGTCAGGTCGCGCGCCTGTCCCGGGTCGAGGTCCGCGACGAGGCCCAGGACGCTGCCCGCCTGCCCGTATCGCTCCAGGTGCGCGCGGAGCGTGGCGGGCGTCAGGGCTTCCAGGCCCTGCGGGGTGCCGCTGGCAGGGTGGCCGTACCCGCTCAGGGCCGCGCCGGGCAGCGTGGGGAAGGCCGTCTGGCGGGCCAGCGTGGCGAGGCGGTCGGCGGGACTGTCCAGCAGGCCCTCAAGGTCCTGGCGGGCCAGGTCGGTCAGGATGGGCAGTTCGCCTTCCGGCAGGTGCGGGTCGCTCAGGACGCTGGCGGTCAGGGTCAACGCGGCGCTCAGGTCGGCGCTCAGGCCGCTGACGGAGAAGCGGGTCGCCTCGGGGCCGACACCGCCGCCCCGGCGCACGCCGAGGTCGTCAAAGGCGTCCTGGAGGGCGCGGGCGTCCAGGCCGCCCGAGCCCTTGAACAGCCATTCTTCCAGGACGGCGCTGGCGCCCTCGTGCCCGGCGGGGTCGTGGGCGCTGCCGACGGGCACACGCAGATCAAAGGCGAAACCGGGTCCGGTCCGGCGTTCAAAGGCGACCGTCAGGCCGCCGGGCAGCGTCCAGAGGTGCGCTGGAATGGGGTGGGAACGCGCAGGCATCCGGGCAGTCTACCCTGCGGGGCGCGGCGTGCGGGAGCGGCGCGCACGGTTGGTCCGGGCATGGTTGAGGCGGCCTTCATGCTGGGCGCACTCTGCAACTTTTGTCCGGTTCCGGCGCGGCCCCCACGCGCCATCCTGGGAGGCATGAAGCTGGGTCGGGATGGAGGGCGGGCGTGAGGCGGGTGCTGGGCTGGCTGGTCACGCTGGCGGTGCTGGGCGGCGCGGCGTTCCTGCTGTGGCCGCAACTGGAGGGCGCGCAGCGGTACGCGGCCCTGCTGTCGGCACCAGGGGCGACCGAGGGCTCGCTGCCCAACCCGCTGCCGGGCCAACGCTTCGTGGACACCTGGGGCGGCGCGCGCAGTCAGGGCCGCACGCACGAGGGCGTGGACATCTTCGCGCCGCGCGGCACGCCCATCCGCGCCACGACGCGCGGCGTGATCGTGAACGTCGGCCCGAACAACCTGGGGGGCCGCACCGTCATGATCCTCGGGCCGGGCGGGCAGCGGCACTACTACGCGCACCTGGAACGTTACCCGGACCTCAAACGCGGCGACTGGGTCGAGCAGGGCGACGTGGTGGGGTACGTGGGCGACAGCGGCAACGCGAAGGGCACGCCCCCGCACCTGCACTACGGCATCTACACGACGGGCGGCGCGATCAACCCCTACCCGCTGCTGATGAACGAGTAAGGGTGGTCAGCTGGCCCCCAGTAGCCGCTCTCGCACCTGCGGCCATTCCTCCGCGATGATGGAGTACATGACGGTGTCGCGCTGCGTGCCGTCCGGGCGGGGCATGTGCTGGCGCAGGACGCCCTCGCGGGTGGCGCCCAGGCGTTCGATGGCCTGCTGGCTGCGGGTGTTCAGGATGTCGGTCTTGATCTCCACACGCAGGATGCCCATCTCGCCGAAGGCGTGGTCCAGCAGCAGGCGCTTGAAGGTGCGGTTCGCGGGCGTGCGCATGAACGCCGGGGCCAGCCACGTGCTGCCGATCTCCAGGCGGTGATGTGCGGGGCGCATCTCCATGAAGCGGGTGGCGCCCGCCAGTTCACCGCCGACCAGTTTCACGAACGGCAGCTGATCCGGGGCGTCCAGCGCACCCGTGTAGTAGCGCTCCTGGGTGGGGAAGGTGCCCATGCGGGCGTACTCGGCCTCGTGTGCCCGCGCCAGCGCCATCAGCGGGGCGGTGTCGGCGTCGGTCATGGGACGCAGGGTGTACGGGCCGTCTACCAGGGTCAGGTCGTGGCGCATGGGATCACTGTACGGGGCGGGTCAGGGCAGGTGTGGCGTGAGGTTCACGCCGGTCACGTAGGCCGTGTGGCCGCTCCGGCTCAGACGCAGTGTGGCGAAGGCCGTGTCGCCGAACGCGAACCAGCCGCGCTGCGTGACGAGCAGTTCGCGTAGCAGACTGTTGCCGAAGCCGCCGTGCGTGACGAGCAGCACGCGCTGGCCGCCGCCGTTCCACACGAGTTCCAGGGCGTGCAGGGCGCGGGCGCGGATGGCTGCCTGACTCTCGCCGCCCTGCGCCGTGAACGGGTCGAGGTCGTGCCGGAACGCCGGGATGGGGTACCGCTCCAGCGCCTCCTCGCGGCCCATTCCGGCCAGGGGGCCGTTGTCCCACTCGCGCAGGAGGTCCGTGGGGGTCAGGGGCACGCCCAGTGCGTCCGTGACGATGCGGGCCGTGCCGTGCGCCCGCTGGAGCGTCGAGCAGTACGCCCGGTCGAAACCCGGCGGGTTCGCCGTCCAGTACGCGGCCAGCGCGGCGGCCTGCGCCTCGCCTTCCGGGTTCAGGGGGCTGTCGTAGCGGCCCTCGTGGACGTTCTCGTCGTCGGCGCGGCTGCGGCCGTGGCGCAGGATGGTCAGGTGCAGGGCGTCGGTCTTTGGCGGGGTTTCTGGGGTCATGCGGTCCTCACGGCCAGCAGCACGCGTTCGCGGCGACTGACTTCCAGTTCGGTGCAGGTCAGCTGCGGGTGGGTGAACAGCGCGTCCCTCAGCGGGTCGCCCGCGTGCCGGTCGGGCGACATGAAGGCGGGCGGGCTGAAGTTGTCCATGATCAGCGTCCCGCCGGGCTTCAGGGCGCGGGCCAGGGCGTCCGGGTCGGCTTTCGCGGCGGCGCAGTCCGCGAAGATCAGGTCGAACGGCCCGTCACGTAGCACGTCACGCCAGTCGCCCCGTTGCACGCGGGCGCGCGGATCGGCCTGCAACCCCGCCCAGGCCGCCTCGGCCCGCGCGGGGTCGGTCTCCACAGTCAGGAGGCGGGCGGCGCGGTCCAGGCCCGAGAGCAGCCACGCCGCGCCCATGCCGGTTCCCGTCCCGAGTTCCAGCACCCGCCCGCCGGGTCGCGTGGCCGCCAGGGTCCGCAGCAGTCGGCCCGTTTCGGGCGAGCAGGAATCCCTGAACGCCAGTCGGGTCGCCTGCTCCTGCACGAGCCACACCAGCGCCGGGACTTCCAGGTGCGGGGGCGTCTGCCCGCGCGCGGCCAGCACCTCGCGGATCTGAAGGTCGTTCGCCCACGGCAGCGAACGCGGGTTCATCCACGCGACCGGGCGCCTCTCCGGGCTGGGTTCCAGGTGCTTCAGGCGCAGCGGGACGCACACGCTGTCGCCGGGCAGCATCACGGCCTCGCCCGCCACCCCGCCTGCCGCCTCGGCGTGCGCTCCGGCTTCCTCCCACGCCTCCCGGACCGCCGCCTGCTCGGGCGTCTCGCCGGGGTGAATGCCGCCGCCCGGCAGCGTCCAGCCGCCCCACTCCAGCCCGGTCATCAGCACGAAGCCGTCCTCCCGCTCGATCCACGCGCAGGCGCGGCCCACGCGGTCCAGGCCCGGCGACAGGTTCAGGAACGCAGGGCGGCTCATGCCAGCACCGCCAGCGCCTCGGCCAGCGGGGCGCGCCGCGCACGCAGGGCTGCCAGGGTGCCGGATGCGTGCAGGTCGGCCACGGCGTGAATGTCGTCCCGGTACTCGTGAAAGGCGTCGTAGAGGTTCCCGCCGGGTACGGTCGTCACAGGGGGCTGATCATTCAGGAAACCCGCCCAGGCCAGCCGCAGGGCCACGCGCTGCACGTCCGCCGGCGCGCGGCCCACGCGGATGCCCTTGCGGGACACGTACGGGTCGTCGGTCAGCAGCCGCGTGCAGCCGCCCCAGGGATCCTCGGCGGCGTACTCCACGGCACGCAGGCCACTCATGGCAATCGCCCCGGCACACTGTGGGCAGGGCTGCACCGTCGTGAGCACCGTCCAGCCGCGACACTCGGGGCGCGGCGTGTCCTTCAGGTTCAGCAAGGCGTTGATCTCGGCGTGTGCCAGATCGTGCCCGCCGATCACGCCGCCCTCCGCGCCGCGCGGGTCGCCCAGGCGGTTGCGGCCCCGCGCGATCACGTGCCCCTCGGCGTCGATCACGCACGCGCCGATGGCATACGACCCGGCGCAGTAGGCGTCCCAGGCTTCCTGAAGCGCCGCGTTCCAGCCGGCCGACAGGCCAGCCGGTGTCACAGCCAGCCTCGCTGGCGCAGGATCTCCAGTGCCGGGGCGAGCTGGTAGTCGTCGCACCAGGGGGCCGCAGCGGGGTCCACCCAGACGTGCTCGCGTCCTTCCGGGCTGGGTTCCTGTCGGTGCAGGCGCGCCAGGAAGATCACGCTGGTCACGCCGTTGTGGGGCGACGTGACCTCGAAGGGTTCGCCGTCCACGGTGACGTGCGCGCCCGCTTCCTCCCAGGCTTCGCGAGCGGCGGCCTGGGCGGGCGTCTCGCCGGGTTCGATGCCGCCGCCCGGCAGGGTCCAGCGCCCGCCGGACGTGCCAGTCAGCAGCACCTGTCCGGCGTGCAGGACGCACACGCAGGCCCGCCCGGTGCGTTCCAGGCCCGGTGAGAGGTTCACGCGCCCGGTGCCGTTCACAGTTCGCCCCGGTTCTTCTCGATCAGGTCGTCCACGGCTTCGCGCAGCAGGCTGGCCTCGGTGCGGCCCAGGGCGCCGCTCAGTTTGGCGAGGCGGTCGAGCTGGCTCTTGCTGTAGTAGTTGCTTTTCAGGACCATCTTGCTTTCCACGTAGATGCAGGCGCGGGCGCGGCCTTCACGTTTGGCGCGCAGCAGGGCTTCCTCGGCGGCGCGGTACAGCTCGGCGTAGTGGGTGGCGTGGGCGGGGCGGGAGGCGAGGCCGACGCTGAGGCCCAGGCTCTTGGGCCAGTGGGGGTCGCGGTGAATGTGAAAGTGCTTGATGACCTCGTCGAGGAGGATCAGGGCGGTCTCGGCGGCGGTTTCGGGGAGCAGGCAGGCGTACTCGTCACCGCCGATGCGGCCGATGACGCTGCCCGACGGGAGGCTGCCGGACAGCAGGCGTTCCACGCCGCGCAGGACGCGGTCACCTTCGCTGTGGCCCAGGGTGTCGTTCAGGGTCTTGAAGTGGTCGAGGTCCAGGACGGCGAGGGTGAGGGGGGCGCCGTGCAGGGCGTCGAAGGCGTCCTCGAAGGCGTTGCGGGACAGGATGGCGGGGCGTGCGGCCATGCGGGTGGTCCTCCTGTGCTGGGGGGTGTGGGGCGTGCCGGGGCGCTGGGTTGATGGCGTATGTTCTACTTACATATATACGTTTAGCCTATGAGATGGCAAGGGCATATGCGCTTTGCGCGTGCTGGCGCACCTTGAGCGCACCAGACTCAAATTGTCAGATTCCCCAACTTGACATTTTTGTCACCTCGAGCCTAGGATTGCGTGCGGAACGGCAAAAACCGCCGGAAGCTTCCGGCACGCCGAAGCTCCACACCCCACATTCACAGGAGGACACAACATGCTGAAACCCTTAGGTGACCGCGTTCTGGTTGAAATCATCGAGGAAGCCGAGCAGAAAACCGCCGGCGGCCTGTACGTCCCCGACACCGCCAAAGAGAAGAGCCAGCGCGGCAAAGTCGTCGCCGTCGGCAGCGGCAAGGTGCTCGACAACGGCACCCGCATCGCCCTCGACGTGAAAGAAGGCGACACCGTCTACTTCGCCAAGTACGGCGGCACGGAAGTCAGCCTCGAAGGCAAGAACTACTCCATCCTCGCCGAACGCGACATCCTCGCCATCGTCGAGTAAAGCGCCCGCCGACTGAGAACCCCTCAGTCAGCGGCGCTGACCGCTCCCCTCACAGGGAAGCCACCCCAACCTCACCCCACTCAACAGGCGTGACCCCACAGCCCACCGCTCTGCGCTCACCGCCCCAAAAGGAGCCCCACCATGGCCAAGCAACTCGTGTTTGATGAACAAGCCCGCCGCGCCCTCGAACGAGGCGTGAACGCCGTCGCCAACGCCGTCAAAGTGACCCTCGGGCCGCGCGGCCGTAACGTCGTCATCGAGAAGAAATTCGGCAGCCCCACCATCACCAAGGACGGCGTCACCGTCGCCAAGGAAATCGAGCTGGAAGACAAGCTCGAGAACATCGGCGCCCAGCTGCTGAAAGAAGTCGCCAGCAAGACCAACGACATCACCGGTGACGGCACCACCACCGCCACGGTCCTCGGCCAGGCCGTCGTGAAAGAAGGCCTGCGCAACGTCGCCGCCGGCGCCAACCCGCTGGCCCTGAAACGCGGCATCGAGAAAGCCGTCGCCGCCGCCATCGAGGAAATCAAGAACCTCGCCGTGCCCGTCGAAGACAGCGAAGCCATCAAGAAAGTCGCCGGCATCAGCGCCAACGACGAGCAGGTCGGCGAAGAAATCGCCAACGCGATGGACAAGGTCGGCAAGGAAGGCGTCATCACCATCGAAGAAAGCAAAGGCTTCGACACCGAAGTGGACGTCGTGGAAGGCATGCAGTTCGACAAGGGCTACATCAGCCCCTACTTCATCACCAGCCCCGACACCATGGAAGCCGTCCTCGAAGACGCCTACATCCTCATCTACGAGAAGAAAGTCAGCGCCCTGAAAGACCTGCTGCCCGTCCTCGAGAAAGTCGCCCAGACCGGCCGCCCCCTGATGATCATCGCCGAGGACGTCGAAGGCGAAGCCCTCGCCACGCTGGTCGTCAACAAACTACGCGGCACCCTGAACATCGCCGCCGTCAAAGCCCCCGGCTTCGGCGACCGCCGCAAGGAAATGCTGCGCGACATCGCCGCCGTCACCGGCGGGGAAGTCGTCAGCGAAGACCTCGGCCACAAACTCGAGAACACCAGCATGGACATGCTCGGCCGCGCCGCCCGCGTCCGCATCACCAAAGACGAAACCACCATCGTCGACGGGAAAGGCGAACAGGCCCAGATCGACGCCCGCGTCAACGCCATCAAGGGCGAACTGGACAGCACCGACAGCGACTACGCCAAGGAAAAACTCCAGGAACGCCTCGCCAAACTCGCCGGCGGCGTCGCCGTCATCCGCGTCGGCGCAGCCACCGAAACGGAACTCAAAGAGAAGAAGCACCGCTACGAGGACGCCCTCAGCACCGCCCGCAGCGCGGTCGAGGAAGGCATCGTCTCCGGCGGCGGCACCACCCTGCTGCGCATCATCCCCGCCGTCCGCAAGGCCGCCGAAGCCCTCACCGGCGACGAAGCCACCGGCGCCCGCATCCTGATCCGCGCGCTCGAAGAACCCGCCCGCCAGATCGCCGCGAACGCCGGTGAAGAAGGCAGCGTCATCGTGAACGCCGTCATTGGCAGCGACAAGCCCCGC
This sequence comes from Deinococcus seoulensis, assembly GCF_014648115.1. Classification (NCBI taxonomy): domain Bacteria; kingdom Thermotogati; phylum Deinococcota; class Deinococci; order Deinococcales; family Deinococcaceae; genus Deinococcus; species Deinococcus seoulensis. The sequence goes on along the minus strand of NZ_BMQM01000010.1, from coordinate 48,652 downwards.
TTCGGCTTCAACGCCGCCACCGGCGAGTACGTCGACGACATGGTCGCCGCCGGCATCGTCGACCCCGCCAAGGTCACCCGCACCGCACTGCAGAACGCCGCCAGCATCGGCGCGCTGATCCTCACCACCGAAGCCATCGTCAGCGACAAGCCCGAGAAGGCCGCCCCCGCACCCGCCGGCGGCCCCGACATGGGCGGCATGGACTTCTAAGAGCAACAACTCCTGCGCTGACTGGTCAAGAAAGACGAGGGGCCGTCCCCGAGTCTGAGGCCACCAGAAAAGCAGACGGCTGACGGCTGATGGCCGAAGGCTGAACGGGGGAAGCCGGGGCATGACGCTCCGGCTTTCTCCTATGACATGCGGCCGAACGTCTTTGACCGTGCCTGGGGACGAAAGCCTGTAGAGCGCTCTTTACGGTAGGGGCATGGGATTCATCGTGCTGCTCCCGGTACTCTTCCTGCTGGTCATCGGTGCTGGGGTGCTGGTGGCCCTGGCGACAGCGGCGCATGTCCGGAAACGAAATCCGGTGTATACGGGCGCGTGGGTGGGGGCCGGGGTGGTGTCCACTCTGGCGCTGGCGTTTTCGCTGATCATGTTTTTTTCCGGTGGGGCAGGCAGCGATGCTGACGGGGGAGCATTGGATTTCTACAAGACGCCTCTGGGCGGAGGTTTCTATCTGGCGAGCATCGATTCTGATCGGGAGTTACCGCTCGGACTTGAGCACCGGGATGGGGATGAGAGGTTGCCTCGGAACGGGAGCATGACCGTGACGGGGCTGGCTTGCGTTGAGGGTCGGACGTTCCTACAGTTCAAGGAAGGGGAGAGGTTCGGGCGTATTGATGTGCCGGGACGTCGGCTGGAAGTGCTGACGGCAGCGGCTCTGCCCGTCACGGCGAAGGGCCAGAGCTTCTGGCTGAACAAGGCCGCCTTCAGAGCCACCTCGTGCGCTGATGTGAAGGCTTCTGCGGTTGATCAGGTGCGCAATGCGCTGCTGTTGCTCGCGGGGCCACTGGTCAGCCTGGGGTGCCTGATCTGGTTGTGGGTGTGGGGGCGGCGATTACCGAATGCTCGGGTGCAGAAGGAAGCCGACTGGTGAGAAGGCAAACCCAGATTTATCCGCCAAACTGATTTACTTTTTCAACCATTCGCGCTAGCCTGTGCCCATGAAGAAGATCGGGTTTCTCTCGTTCGGGCACTGGAATCCGTCCCCGCAGTCCGGCACGCGCTCGGCGGCGGACGTGCTGCATCAGACCATCGATCTGGCGGTCGCCACCGAGGAGCTGGGTGCGGACGGCGCGTACGTGCGGGTGCATCACTTCGCGCAGCAGCTGGGCTCGCCGTTCCCGCTGCTGGCGGCGATGGGCGCAAAAACGAAGAAAATCGAGCTGGGCACAGGCGTGATCGACATGCGCTACGAGAACCCGCTGTACATGGCCGAGGACGCCGGTTCCGCCGACCTGATCTCCGGCGGGAGGTTGCAGCTGGGCATCAGCCGGGGCTCGCCAGAACAGGTGATCGACGGGTGGCAGCACTTCGGGTACGCGCCCGCCCCCGGCGAGACCGACGCTGACATGGCGCGGCGGCACGCCGAGGTGTTCCTCGACGTGATCGAGGGCAAAGGTTTCGCGCAACCCAACCCCTGCCCGATGTTCCCGAACCCGCCGGGCCTGCTGCGCCTGGAGCCGTACTCGGCAGGCCTGCGCGACCGCATCTGGTGGGGCGCCGCGTCGAACGCCACCGCCGAGTGGGCCGCGCGGATGGGCATGAACCTCCAGAGTTCCACCCTGAAGGTCGACGAGAGTGGCAAGCCGTTCCATGTGCAACAGGCCGAGCAGATCCGCGCATACCGCGAGGCGTGGAAGGACGCGGGGCACGCCCGCGAGGGGCGCGTGTCGGTCAGCCGCAGCATCTTCGCGCTGGTCAACGACCAGGACCGCGTGTACTTCGGACGGCAGGGTGGGCAGGACCAGTTCGGGGTGATCGACCAGTACCGCGCCGTGTTCGGCCGCAGTTACGCCGACGAACCCGACCGCCTGATCGAGCAGCTGCGGCAGGACGAGGCCATCGCCGAGGCCGACACGTTGCTGCTGACCGTCCCGAACCAGCTGGGCGTGGACTACAACGCGCACCTGATCGAGAGCATCCTGACGCACGTCGCGCCGGGCCTGGGCTGGCGCTGACTCCACCCAAGGTGTGACGCGGCAGCCCGGCACCGGCAGTAGCGTGGCCCACATGCCACTGCTGCTGATCGTGTCCGGCATGCCCGCCTCCGGAAAATCCACGCTGGGCACGCGACTCGCCCACGCGCTGAACATGCCGTTCGTGACGAAGGACGAATACAAGGCCCTGCTCCTGGCCCGCCTGCCGGACCTGACGCGGGACGTCTCCGGCCCCCTCAGCTTCGACGTGATGTGGCACGTCGCGGGCGTGACCCTGGCAGCGGGCGTGGACACCCTGCTGGAAACGCATTTCTACCGGGGCGTCAGCGAGGCCCACATCCTGAAGCTGGCCCAGGCACACGGGGCGAGGGTCGCGCAGGTGTTCTGCCACGCGCCGCTGACCGTGTTGCAGGCGCGGCACGACGCGCGGGTGGCGTCGGGACGGCGGCCGGGCATCGACCTGCCCATGGACTACGCCACCCTGCCGGATCACTGCTGCTGGACGCCGCTGGACCTGGGCGGCGCGCCGTGCCTGACGGTCGATACGACTGGTGAGGACGCGTTGCCGGGCGTGCTGGCGTGGCTGGCGGCCCTGCCCTGCGGGGTGGAATGAGGAAAGCCACCGCGTGGGTGGCTTTCTGGGGGATCAGGGGGGCCGGTGTGACCGGCCTCTGCCGCTGTTCGCGCGCCCGTGTTTTTGTAAATCCTAGAGGTGGGCGCCTCCCTCAAGTGCATTCGTGTACAACGTGGACTGCACTGCACGATCCTTTCAGATCAGAAGGAGACTATACCGGTCTTTCGGTCTGCTGTCAAGCAGGCGAGGGGTGTTCTGTTTTCAGCGGAGCGCAGGGGCAACCGGACAGCACCCCCACGTGCCCGCCTGCGCCCATACCGACTCGGATTGAGTGGCTTACAGAGCCGTTCAATCCGAGCGGACTCGTAGAGCTGCTCCGCAGAGCGAGTGGAAGCAAAACGGGGTCCGGATCAGGTGTCCGGTTGCGCGTCGGTGACAGGCGCGGGGCGGCCCGGCACTGACAGCCGTGCGGGAGCCGGGCGGCGCCGCTCGGTCCAGTGAACGGCCAGTCCCGCCAGAATGCCCCAGAAGGCCGCCCCGACCCCCAGCGGCGTGATCCCGCTGAGCGTCACCAGCAGCACCACGGGCGCCGCGAGACTCCCGGCCGCCACACCCTGAAACGCCCCCTGCAAACTGCTGCCCACGGCAGACAGCAGCGCCAGCCCCGCCAGCGCCGAAATGGCCTGCGCAGGCAGGATCCCCATCAGGTGCAGGAACGTCCCGGCGAACAGACCCACCGCAATGTTGAACACCCCGGCCCACACGGCCGCCGTGTAACGCCGCTGCGCGTCCGGGTGCGCCTCGGGACCACTGACGATGTTCGCCAGCAACGCCCCCAGCGTCAGGTTATGGCACCCCGCGAACGCCGCCGCCACGCTCGCCGCCCCGCACGCCCGCAGGACCGGACCCGGCGCGGGCTCGTACCCGTTGGTTTTCAGCACGCCGAACCCCGGCACGAACTGCCCCGTGAACGCCAGCAGCGTCAGCGGCAACGCGAGGTTCAGGGTGGCATGCAGACTGAAAGCGGGCGCCACGAACTCCGGGCGGGTCAGGGCCAGGGTCACGGGGGCCGGGTGCCACAGGTTCAGGGCGGCGCTGGCAACCACGCCCGCCACCAGCACACCCGCCACCGCCCAGCGCGGCGCGAGTTGCCGCAACGCGAAGTAGGCGAGGATCATCACGCCCACCAGCGCCGGAGCCGTCCCGAACGCCTGCAACGCCCGGAACCCGAACGGCAGCAGAATCGCGGCGTTCAGCGCGGCCGCCAGCGGCGCCGGAATGCCCTGCAACGCCCGCGTGAGCGGCCCGAACGTCCCCAGCAGCACGACCAGCACCCCACTCGTGATGAACGCCCCGACCGCCTCCGGAAAGGGAATGCCGGGCAGCGCCGTCACCAGGAACGCGATTCCCGGCGTACTCCAGGTGATCAGGACCGGCATGCGCGTCCTGAGACTCAGCACGATGCCCGTCAGACCCGCCAGCAACGCATGCGCCCACAACCACGACATGGCCGCCCCGTCACTCAGGTGCGCCGCCTGCGCCACCGAGTAGATCAGCACGTTCGGCCCGGCCCAGCCGATCAGCATGGTGATCAGGCCACTCAGCACCGCACCAGAATTGGAATCCTGCCAGAACGAACGGGACGGAGCGGGCATGACGGTCATGCCCCACAGTCTGCGCTGCCAATCACCCCCCCGGCAGTGGCAATGGCCCCCCGAATGGCCCACCAGCCACCCCGCCAGTGGCCCACCCCGACCCCGCCACAGCAGTACCCTGAACCGGTGCCCCCCCACCCCACCCTGCCAGACGCACCCCGCTGGGCCGCCCTGCTGACCGGATGGCGCCGCAACCCCACCGCCCCCACCCTTCAGGGCCGCCTGATCAGCACCCTGCAAACCCTGATCAGCACCGGCCAGCTCAGCCCCGGCGAACGCCTCCCCGCCGAACGCCCCCTGGCCGCCCTGCTCGGCCTCAGCCGCAACACCGTCGCCCAGGCCCTCGACGACCTCGCCGCCAGCGGCTGGGTCACCCGGCGCGTCGGCAGCGGCACCCACGTCTCAGGCAACGCCCCCCGCACCGCGCCCCTCCTCACACTCCGCACCCCCGTCGGCGCGGCCCACCCCAGCGAGATCGACCTCACCATCGCCGTCCCCCTCCTCACCGAACCCCACCGCCACCGCCTACGCGAAGCCACCCTGAACGCCTTCCAGGAAAGCCTCTACCACCCACTCGGCCTCCCGGACCTGCGCGCCTGCATCGCCGAACTGTACGCCACGCAGGGCCTCCCCACCACACCCGAACAGATCATCATCACCAGCGGCGCACAGCAGGCCATCTCCCTCACCGCCACCACCCTCCTCCGCCGCGGCGACCACGCCCTCCTCGAAAGCCCCACATACTTCGGAGCCATCGACGTCTTCCGCGCCGCCAGCGCCACCCTCACCGGCGTGCCCGTCACCCCACACGGCGTGAACCCCGACACGTTCATGACCCTCGCCCGCACCCACCACCCCCGCCTCGCGTTCCTCACCCCCACCCACCAGAACCCCACCGGCACCACCCTCCCCACCCACGCCCGCGCCCGCCTCGCCGCCTTCATTCACGACACGCACCTCCCCACCATCGAAGACGACACCCTCACCGACCTCGGCTTCACCGACCAACCCCCACCCCCACGCCTCAGCACCCACGCCCCAGACGCCCCCATCATCAACGTCGGCTCCCTCAGCAAGCTCTACTGGGCCGGACTCCGCATCGGCTGGATGCGCCTCCCACCCACCCTCACCGCGCCCCTCACCCAGGCCAAGACCCTCACCGACTTCGGCAGCAGCCAACCCGCCCAGCACCTCGCCCTCCACCTCCTGAGCGACCTCCCCACCCTCATCAGCGAACGCCGAGCCGCCATCACCCCCGCCCGCGACCACCTCGCCCACCTCCTCCGCACCCACCTCCCCGACTGGACCTTCACCACCCCACCCGGCGGACAATTCCTCTGGATTCAACTCCCCACCCCCACCGCCAGCGCCTACACCCACCACGCCGCCCGCCACGGCCTACGCCTCTACCCCGGCGCCAGCATGGGCGTCGAACCCCTCCCCGACCAGTACCTGCGCGTCCCCTTCACCCTTCACCCCGACCACATCCCCGAAGCGGTCCGGCGGCTCGCGCGGGCGTGGGTGGAGTTCACGAGCCGGGGGAGTGAACGGCTGGCGTGAACTGAGTTGGTCTGTGTTGGAATGGCTGCGCCTGCGCCGGGCTTCCCCACCCCCCAGCCCCCTACCCCAGAGGGGCAGGGGGAGTTTTCGCTGCGCTCGGCAAGGTATTTCTCTGAGGTGGTTGGCGGGTAACTGGCGGGGACGGCCACGTATGTGTCTGCATTCCTCCGATATCGCTGCGTGCGCCCCGCGCGCTGCGCGCACGACGGGCTCGTCTGCCACGACGATGGGTGGGCCCCACACCCTGGTGCGACCCAGAAGGTTCTACTTTTTGGGCTTCTGCCAAAGCGGTCTTTTGAAAGTCGATCAGCGGCGCGAAGCGTCCCACCGATCACCTGACCGCAGACTGCCACTGGCCGTCGTGCGCGCAGCGCGCGGGCCTTGCGGGGGGGCGGCAGGATGGCGTGGAAGCCGGACCCGTCACCGCCCGACACACCTCCGCCGCGCCAGTCAAAACTCTTGCCCAGTGCCAACGTAAGCCCCCCCTGCCCCAGAGGGGCAGGGGGCTGGGGGGTGGGGCAGCCCGCCGCAGGCGCACCCCTTCCAACCACAGAAAAACCCCCCTCCAGCTGGAAGGGGGCGCAGACGTTACTTGTTGCCCTGGGTTTTCTTGTACTGGCCGGGGGGCATGCCGCCGGGTTTCTTCTGGAGGCCGGGGGCTTTGGCCCAGGCGGCCTGTCGGCCCATGACGTTCACAAGCGGCTGGCGGGTGCCGTCTTTGGCTTTGACGATGATGCTCTGCGCGCTGAGGGGTTGGGCGGTGGTGATGGGTTGCGCGAGGGGGTAGATCTCTTTGGCGTAGGTGGTGGTGCCGGGGACCTGGGTCATGACCTGGACCTGGGTGAGGCGGGTGGTGGTGGGGTAGGCGGGGTTGACGACGATGCCGCCGCCGCCGCTGAGGGTGGCGGCCTGTTGGTTGGTGGGGGTGAGGAAGGTGACGCGGACGCCCTGGTTCAGGAGGTTGATGACGTTGGCGGTGGTCTGGACGATGCTGGGGTACTGGAGGCTGGCGCTGATATTGACGCTGAGGGTCTGGGCGCTGGCGGTGCTGAAGGGGGCGGCGCCGAGGGTGGCCGCGAGGGCGGTGGTCAGGATGGCTTTGTGCATGGTGGTCCTCCGTGTTCCGCGTGGGAACGTGTTGGATTCACCTTGCCGTTTGAATCTGACCCTGGGCTGAATGGGGGGTTGAGGTTGGGTTGTGGAAACGGCCCCGTCGCCGGGGGGCGAGGGGGCCGTGCTGGGCGGGTTGGGGTTACGCGCCGTACTTGTTGAGTTTCAGGGCGTTGGCCATGAGGAGCGGCATGAGGTCGGTGCCTCTGCGCAGGCCGAGGCTGCCTTTCAGGGCTTCGTCTTCGGTGTAGCGCTGGGCGAGATCACGGCGGCCGTAGTTGCTGCGGATGAGCAGCGGCACGGGGTGCCAGGAGTGCGTGGCGAGCTTGCTGGGGGTGCTGTGGTCGCCGACGATGGCGATGACGTCGGGGTTCAGCGCCAGGAGTTGGGGGAGCAGCTGGTCGAAGAGTTCGATCTTCTTGACTTTTGCCCCAAAGTCGCCGTCCTCGCCGGTGCTGTCGGTTTTCTTGACGTGGAAGTAGAAGAAGTCGTACTTGTCCCAGTTGTCGCGCAGTGCCTGGACTTTGCCGTCGAGGGCGTCTTCTTCGCCCTGCACGGTGAGGACGTCCATGCCGACGAGGCTGGCGAGGCCCTTGTACATGGGGTAGCTGGCGATGCAGGCGGCTTTGAGCTGGTAGGCGGCGTCGAAGCTGGGGAAGTGGGGGACGTCGCTGTACCCGCGGAAGAGGACGCCGTTGACCTGCGGTTCGTCCTTCAGGGCGGTTTCGGCGCGTTGCACGAAGGCGTTGACGAGGTCGGCGGTTTTTTTGCTGGCGTCGTCGTGGGCCTGGGCGGTCATGGGGGGCACGCCGGTCGCCTGGGGGTCGACGTCGCTGAGGTTCGCGCCGAGGGGGGCGCCGCCATTGGCGCGGAAGACGACCACGAAGCGGTGCTCCGACTCGGTGTAGATCTCGACGGGGGTGCCGTCGATGTCGGGGATGGCGGCCTTGAGCTTGGTGACGATCTCGGCGTTCTTCTCGTCGCTGGGGCGGCCGGCGCGGCGGTCGAGGACGCTGCGGTCCGCGCCGAGGGTGGCGAAGTTGCCGCGCACGGCGACGTCACCGGCGCCGAGTTTCACGCCGATCCCGACGGCCGAGAGGGCGCCGCGTCCGACGACGTACTTCAGGGGGTCGTACCCGAAGAGGCTGAGGTGGCCGGGGCCGCTGCCGGGGGTGATGCCCGCGCCGACGAGTTCGACGGCGCCCAGCTGGCTCTGCGCGGCGAGCGCGTCGAGGTTGGGGGTCTTTGCCGTGGCGAGTTCGGTGTCGCCGTTCGTTTCGAGGGGGAGGCCGCCGATGCCGTCGAGGACGACCATCAGGATCTTGCTGTCGGTGGGTTTGGCGAGGTCGCGGATGGTATCCAGAAGGTCGCTCATGGGGTTCAGTGTACGCCGGACACGAAGGGGGCCGGTCAGCCCATATGACCAGCCCCTCACCAACCCGCGCCGGGGCTCCGGGTGACCGGTCAGGCGATGATCTGTCCGTGCTCGTCCAGCATGGGGTACGCCTCGCCACGGTCGCGGTAGGCGGGCGCGAGGTCCGGGTACGCCCACTCGAACGCGCGGTCCGCGAGGGCCTGCGGGGTCAGTTGCGGCGTGTCGTACATTCCGGCGGCGAGGCGCTGGCGCTGCGCTTCGAACAGGATGGTGGCGGCGGCGACCGAGACGTTCAGGCTCTGCACCATGCCGAACATGGGGATGATGATGTTCCCGTCGGCGGCGTCGGCGGCCTCGTCGCCCACGCCCCACTTCTCGGCGCCCAGCAGCACGCAGGTGGGGCGGGTGTAGTCGGCGTCGCGGTAGTCCACGCTGCGCTGCGAGAGGTGCGTGGCGAGGACCTGCACGCCCTGCGCCTGGAGGTCACGGACGGCCTGCGCGGCGTCCTCGTGGCGGTTGACGGTCACCCACTTGTGGGCGCTGCCGCTCGTGGCCTCGAAGGTGTGGCCCTCGAATTCCGCGAGTTTCCCGCCCTTCGGGGCGACGGCGTGCGCCTCGAGGACACCCACGGCGTCGCAGGTGCGGATGATGGCGGACAGGTTGTGGGGTTTGTTCACCTGGTCCATCAGGACGGTCAGGGTCGGCTGGCGTTTGCTCAGCACCCGCATGATTTTCGCGTAACGCTCCGGGGTCATAACGCTCCAGAGTACCGCACGGCGCGCAGGTTCAGGCGCGGGTGAACAGGCCCGCGCCGTCCTCGCGCGCAGTCTCGCTCAGGGCGCCCGTTCCGGTCAGGTACTCGGTCAGCGCGGCGGTCTGGTCGAGCAGCAGCACCGCCTGAATGGACCGCAGACGCGGGTGCAGCGCGAGCAGCAGGTCGTGGACGGTCATGGGCTGCGTGCAGGCGGCCAGCAGTCCGTCCAGTTTCTCGTGCGTGCGCGCCCGCAGCGCCTGAATGCGGGCGTGGAGGTCGGGCATGGGGCCGTCGTGCCCGCCCAGGGCGAGGGTCACGCCGTCCAGCGCCTCCACGCGGTCCAGTGAGTCCAGGTACGCGGCCACGCCACTGCCACGCAGGAAGCGGGCAGGCATCAGCGGTGGCGAGTTCAGCGGCAGCAGGTGATCGGCACTCAGCAGCACCTCGTCCACGCGCAGGCAGATCTGGTGGCCCTCGTGGCCCGGCGTGTGGATGACGTGCAGGAGGTCGTCCAGCCTGTCCCCGTCGTGCAGGGGTGTGGCGACCGGGATGGCGCGGGGCACGCTGAGGTTCGAGCCCCGGCGGCGGATCCGGCCGTCCAGTTCACCCCCGGGCGGCAGGCCCAGCCACGCGGCCTGCGCATCGGGTTGCATCAGCCAGGCGGCGCGGATCGCGCCGGGCTCCTCGATGAACGGCACGGCGCTGTGGAACGCCGCCACGGGCGCGTCCGTGTGCTCCCGCAGGGCGCTCAGGCCGCCCAGGTGATCCGGGTGCGGATGCGTGATCACGATCCGGGTCAGGGTCTCCAGGCTCACCGCCTCGCCGTACCCGGCCCGCACCGCCGCAAGTCCAGCTTGAATGTCACCCAGGTTGTCCGGGCCACTCCCGCCGGTATCCACCAGCGCCGCGTAGGCCGGGGCGTGCGGGTCGCCGCGCACCAGCAGGTAAGTGTTCGCGCGGAAGTTCGGGAAGGCCCGCACGGGCAGCGTGTACACGCGCGTGCCGCCACTCGTCACGTGCCGGGCGGGAAGGGAGAGGGAGGCCACGTCGGTCATGAGCGGACTCTAGCGGCTGCGGGGCTCGGGGCTCCCCTCTTCCGCCCACTGCCGGGCGTATTTTTCGATGTCGAATTTGCGTTTCAGGCCGCTGGCGTTCATGTAGCGCACCGTGCCGAAGATGGGGCGGCGCGTCCAGGGGCGGTCGTGCAGGCCGAAGATCCAGCCGACGCCCACCCAGGAGTTCGGGTCGCGGCCGTCCTGTTCGTGGCGGTTGTTCAGCCACAGCAGGGTGTCGTAGGCCTGCTGGGGGGTGGGGGTCCATTCGATGATTTTCTTGCCCCAGTACATGCGCATGTAGTTGTGCATGCGGCCGGTGCGGGTCATCTGGCGTTGCGCGGCGTTCCAGTACGGGTCGTGCGTCTGCGCGGCGTCCAGTTCGGCGCGGGTGTAGGTGTGTTCGCGGCGGTCCCCGGCGTGTTCTTCCAGGGTGGCGCGGGCCCAGGCGGGGAGGCCCGCGTAGCGGTCGTAGTGGGGGTTGTAGGTGGTGTAGTTGAAGCTCAGTTCGCGCCGCACGATCAGTTCTTCAAGGAAGGCGTCGGTGTCGGGGCCGGGGTGTTCGCGCGCGGCGAGGGCGGCGGTCAGCGGGGAGAGGTGCCCGTAGTGGAGGTGCGCGCTCAGGCGGCTGCTGCCGTCCACGGTGGGGTCGTTGCGCCGGGTGGCGTACCCGTCGAGTTTGCGGGTGATGAAGTCTTCGAGCAGGTCGTGTGCGGCGTTCTCTCCGCCTTCCTCGTCGCCGGGGGGGACGCTGTGGTCGATGGGGAGGGTCTTCAGGAGGCGGGCGGGGTCGCTGATGTCCTCGCCGCCGTCCCAGTCGCGCGCCCGGCGTTTCAGGTCGTGGACTTCCAGTGGGACGAGGTAGTCGTGCCACAGCCGGTGGATCTTCGGGCGGATGGTGCGCGCCGCGTACTCCTGCTTGCCGCTGACCACGCCCACGGGAATGACCGCCTCGGATTCCACCTGCACCAGCGGCACGTCGAGCCGGGCGGCCAGCCACTCGCGCCACTCGCGTTGCAGGCGGGTGTACCCGACGTCCGTCACGACGAGCGCCGCGCCCTCTCCCGCCGCGTTAAGGGCCACCTCGGGCGGGCTGCCCAGGGTCACGCGCAGCGGCACGTCCCGCGCGGCGAGGTTGATCCGCAGGTCGCGCAGGCCCTCCAGCAGGTAGGCGTAGTGGCGGGCGTTCGCCTCGGGGTAACCGGGCGTCAGGCCGAACGTGGCCACCAGGGGCAGGTTCAGGCGGTTCGCCTCGCGCACGGCGTATTCCAGGGCGTGGTTGTCTCGGGTGCGGACGCTGGCCTGCACCCACAGCAGCACGAACCCCTGGCGGCGGGGCGTGCCGGGCCGCAGGGGCTGCACACGGGCGTCATGGATCATGCCTGCCGTTCTACCAGTCCTGGCGGGCGCGGAACGGTGCGAACGCTTACCCCACCCGGCCGGTCAGCGTTCCGGCAGGCGGCGCACCGGGAGTTTCACCCAGCCGCGCCGGGACAGCCAGCGCAGCGCGTACACCACCAGCGCGCCCGCCACCTGCGACTGAAACGGCGTGACGTGCCCCTGAAGTGCCCAGACCACGAACGCTCCGGCGGCGGCGGCCGTGGCGTACAGCTGGTCGCGGCGGTACATGACTTCCGGCACCTCGTTGGCGATCAGGTCGCGGATGATGCCGCCGCCCACCCCGGACAGCATCCCGGCGAACACCACGCCCAGCGGCCCCAGTCCGAACTGAATGGCGCCCAGCGCGCCGGACGCCGCGAACAGGCCCAGGCCCACCGTGTCGAACAGGCTCAGGGCCCGCTCGAACCGTGCCAGCCGCTCCCCGAACCCGAACGCGACGGCCGCGCCCGCCAGCGCCGCCCACAGGTACGTCTCGTCCCGCAGGAACAGCGGCGGGGTCTGCCCGGTCAGCGTGTCGCGGATCGCGCCGCCACCCACGGCGGTCACGCAGCCCAGCACCAGCACCCCGAACAGGTCGAAGCGTTTACGGACGCCCAGCAGCGCGCCCGACATGGCGAAGGCCACCACCCCGATCAGGTCCAGGATGTGCAGGCCGGTTGCCAGCGTGATGGGCGTCCACTGCAGTTCGTGCACCTGTCAACTGTACCGGAGTGCGCCCGGCGGGGCTGCGCGGCGTGTCTGCGCGGCCTGTTGTCTGCGCTGCCTGTACCTGGGCCGCCCGTAACGTGCAGGGGGGCTGCGCGCCGTGCAGGGCACGTCCCTGCCGTGACCGGCCGGGTGGATTGGCAGCGTGGCGGGGCGCTGTGCTATACTCCCCGCTGTTGTCTCGCCCGTGCGCTTTGGGCCGAGAATCGCGCCCCGGCGAGAAACGCCGTGCGGCCCAGGAGAAAAATCATGGCCAAGCACCCCGTCCCCAAGAAGAAGACCAGCAAGAGCAAGCGCGACATGCGCCGCAGCCACCACGCCCTCGTCGCGCCCAACCTGACCGAGTGCCCCCAGTGCCACGCGAAGAAGCTCAGCCACCACATCTGCCCCAGCTGCGGTTACTACGACGGCCGCCAGGTGCTGGCCGTCTAAGACGCGCCGCACCGAACGAACGCCCTCCCTCTGCGGAGGGCGTCGTTCATTTACCCCGATCACGGGCACGGGCCTATGCAGACCGTCTCCCACATCCAGCTCTTTCCGGCACAGAGGAAAACCCGCTGCTGGACGCCCTTCCCGGCCTTCGGGTCTGGACCGCCGGGCTTGGCTTGACCACCCGTGAATACCGGGGTATACTTTTCCCATCACCGTCCGCAGAGGGCGGATTTTTTGTTTTCTCCCCTGGTGATCCGATCAGGAGTTCCAGTCGGATCATCGCAGGCAGCCCGCCCCGGCCCGTGACCGCTGCATACCGGATCAACCCGCCAGACAGAAATCACGTGCCACATGGCATTTTCCGGAGGCCCCACATAGACTTGACGATTCCTGCATACCGCGCTATTCTGAACATATCAATCGAGGAAATCCCTCGGCGCCCCCTCAACAACGTAGTAGCAAGCCGAAACAGCCGCCTGGGAAGGCGGATTTTTTATGTCTCCCCGGCGGTCGGCGGGCGCGGCCTCCCCCCTCTGCCGGGAGGCCGCGCCCCGACCGTTCAGGTGGGCGTGTCCCAGGCGGGGGTCAGCAGGCCGCTGGCCGCGCGGGTGTACGGCAGCCACGCCAGCGCGACCAGCGGAACGGTCACGTCGGTACTCCTGGCCTTCACGTCCAGCCGCACAAGGTCGCTGCTGGCGGTCAGGGTCAGGGCGTCCACCTCGGCCTGCACCTGGGTCTGCAACTCCTGTAGTTGCGCCGCGACCTGCGCCAGTTCCGCCTGCGCGGCCTGCACGTCCTGCCCCTCGCGCATGGAGCGGCCCACGCCGGACACGCCGCTGCGCAGCGCGGTCGCCCTGCGCCCACCGCCGAACAGCGCGCCCAGCACGCCCACGCCGACGCTCATGGCGGTCTGAAGCTGGGCCTGCTGCGCCTGCGCCTGCTGCTGCTGCACCTTCAGTTGCGCGCGCGCCAGGCGGTCCTGAAGGGCCGCGACTTTCGGGGCGTACTTCGCGCGGAGTTTCTGCACGGCCGCGTCCCTGGCTTCCCGCCCGGCCAGACTGGCCCGCGCCCGGAAGTCCCCCTCGGCCTCGCCGGGCGCGCTGATCAGTCCGCTGCCTGGCTCCTGCCACAGCGTCAGGGGGCGGCTGCCCGCCACGAACTTCGCGGCCTCCTTCGCCCAGCGCGCGTGGTTCTTCGCGTTCAGCAGCGCCGCCGGTACGTCCGAGAAGGTCGCGCCGTCCACGCCCGACTGCTCCAGCGTGTTCGGGTCCACGTGCAGTTCGGTCGCCCCGTCCCAGGTGACGGGAATGGGGCCGTCCGTCACGTCTGCCACCAGCGGCAGCACGCCCGCCACGTCCACGCGGTACTTCACGGAGGCGTAGCGTACCTGCGTGACCGCCAGCAGCTGCGCGTGGTACTTCACGTCCGGCTGGGACGTGGGCACGAAGACCTCGGTGATACCGGGCGGAACCACGGGCTTTGCCGGGGCGGATGGCTGAAGGCCGATGGCCGAAGGCGAAACCCCAGCCGGGCCATCTGCCTTCTGCCTTCCACCATCCGCCATCTGCCATCTGCCCTCCGCCTTCCTCTCCCCCATCAGTCGCCGGATCTGCGTGCCGGTGATCGGCCCGGCGAGGTAACTCATGGTCCAGCGGGTCGTGAACAGCGTGGGGCGGGCCTCGTGGACGTTGTGCATCAGGAACACGCGTTTGCCCAGGCCGGACAGCAGGGCGTCCAGCTGATCGCGGGTCAGGGCGTCCGGGCCGCTGGTCGCGCCCTGCAAGGCCTCCAGCACGCGGGCCTTGTCGTTGTCGGTCTGGAGGCGGCCGATCATCCAGGTGCCGGTGTTGCTCAGGCCCTTGTAATCGAGGTCCACGGGGTTCTGCGTGGACAGCACGACGCCCAGCCCGAACGCCCGCGCCTGCTTCAGCAGGGTCAGCATGGGCGGCTTGCTGGGCGGGTTCCCGTTCGGCGGGAAGTACCCGGCGATCTCATCCATGTACAGCACGGCCCGCAGGCTGCTCGTGCCGGACTGCGTGCGCATCCACGCGAGGGTGGCGTTCAGGAGCATCGAGACGAAGAACATGCGCTCGGAATCGTTCAGGTGCGCGATGCTCATGACCGACACGCGCGGCCGACCTTCCGGCGTGAACAGGAACCGGCCCACGTCCAGCGGCTCGCCCTGCGTCCACGCGGCGAAGCCCGGCGAGGCCAGCAGGTTGTTCAGGCTCATGGCCAGCTCGAAGCGCTCCTTCGGCGGGTAGAAGGCGTCCACGGGCATCACGCCGATCTGCGCGAACGGCGGCGCCTGAATCCCGGCGATCAGGCCGCCCATGTCCAGCGACCGTCCCTCGCCCCACGCGTGCCCCAGCAGGTTCGACAGCAGCACGTGCTCGCGCGAGCGCATGGGATCCGCACTCAGCCCCAGCAGGCCCAGCAGGCCCGTCACGGTGCCCTGAATGCGCTCACGCAGGGCGTCGGTGTCGTCCATGATCTCGGGGGGCGGCGCGTCGAAGCCCTTCAGGACACTGACCGGCAGGCCCGCGCTGCCGCCCGGCGTGTACACCGCGAAATCCGCCTTCTCCCGCAGCGTGCGGATGCGTTCGCCGCTCTGACCCCACTCACCCAGCCCCCTGCGCCACAACGCCGACTTCTGCGCCGCCAGATCATCGGCGGACACGCCCGCCCGCGCGGCCTCCGCCTCGTCCACCCACGGGCGGAAATCGCCGGGCGTGAGGTCCGGGAAGGTCAGCAGCAGGTTCCCCAGATCCCCCTTCGGATCGACGGCCAGGACAGGCACGCCGTCCATCAGGGCCTCCTCGATCAGGCTCAGGCCCAGGCCCGTCTTGCCGCTGCCGGTCATGCCGATGATCACGGCGTGCGTGGTCAGGTCTGCGCTGTCGTACAGCAGCAGTTCATCCGTCGGTTGGTTCGTGGCAGGATCGACCGTCCTGCCCAGGTAGAACGCGCCCAGCTTCTCGTAATCCTGCATCTGACCTCCGGCCCAGCTGTGTGATGATCCCAGCATACCGACCCGGCCCGCCGGGCGGCACCAGCTCCCCCGGCGTGGGCCTGCGCGCCAGGGGGCGGCAACAGCATGCAAACGGCGCATACCCCACTGCCGGAAATGCCCACCAGAACGCCATCTGCGCAACCCGCCCGCAGAAGTTGACACGCCCTGCATACCGCGCTATTCTTTCCATATCACCGTCCGCGCAGGACGGATTTTTCGTTTTCAGGGCCCGCCCTGCGCGGCGCGTAGGCCAGCACGTGCATCCCACAGCCACGCCGGACCGCTACCGTGCAGGTATGACCGACAACCAATCCCTGCTGCCCGTCACCGAGTGGGCCGCGCTGGTGCCCGAGCTGATGGTCAGCGACCTGCCTCACAGCCTCGACGTGTACACCCGCATGTTCGGCTTCACGCTGAACTACACGCGGCCCGGTTTCGCGTACCTGAGTCTGGGCCGGGCGCAGTGGATGCTGGAGCAGGCTCAGCCGGGGAAAGCGTGGCTGACGGGGCCGCTGGAGGTGCCGTTCGGGCGCGGCATCAACTTCCAGATCGTGCATCCGGAGCTGGACGCCCTGCACGAGCGGCTGCTGGCGGCGGGCTATCCGCTGTTCGCGCCACTGAACACAGAGACGTACATGGAAGGCGACACGCCGCACACGCAGCGGCAGGTGCTGGTGCAGGACCCCGACGGGTACCTGCTGCGCTTCACGGACTGATATGGACTCCGGTTGAATGGCTTGCAAAGCCGTTCAATCCGAGCGGAGCGAGTAGGAGAGAAACGGGTTCCGGGCGTGAAGTTGACAACCCGGTGCCCTGCCGGGTTGTCAATGAAACAGACGGAATCCGTATGAGGTGGCGGTCTGAGATGGGGGGTGCGCCCGCTATGCTGGGCGTCATGCAACACACCCGCACCTGGTCTGACGTGTACGGCAGTGCCCTCGCCCTGTTCGAGGGTCGCGCGGGGGGGCACGCGTGGCTGGTCGCGGCTCCCCCGTCCCTGGCGGGTGGGCTGGCCGGGGAACTGGCGGGCGTGGACGGCAAGGGCCGCGTGACGCTGGTCGTGCATGAGGGCCTGACGCCGCTGCTGGCGGCGCTGCGTGAGGCGGACCCGCGCGGCGTGATCGTGGTGGCGCCGTCGGCCCTGTCGGGCGGCCCGGCGATCAGCGTGCCGGAACGGGTGGTGAACGACGCGGGCGGCGTGGAGTACCGCGAGGGCGGTGAGTTTCCCGCCTGGACGGGCGCGGATGACGTGGGCGGCCCGGCGGGCGGGTGCGCGGCTGCGTCAGCGGCGGCCCAGGCGGGCGCGGCGGTGGTCGTGGTCGGCCCGGAGAACGTGGCGGAAGCCCTGAGTGCCTGGATGGACCGCACGCCGCACGGCCGCTGAAGTTCGCATGGTTGGATTGTCTACGAGTGGTAGGGTCGACAATCATGAACCGATACGAACGGGCAGCGCAAATCTGGAGTGTTCTTGCATGGGCTGCTCGGCACAGGCAGACCATCACATATCAGCAGCTGAGTAAAGCCACAGGGATGCACGCTGCGGGGCTGGGCAACATGCTGGATCCCATCCAGGCCTACTGTGTGCAGCACAGGCTGCCTCCCCTGACGGTCCTAGTCGTTCAAAAAGCTACCGGTCTTCCTGGATCAGGCTTCACGGCTGCTCAGGCAGTGCAGACGGCGAGCGATCAGGCTCGCGTGTTCGACTACGACTGGCTTGAGCATGGCAATCCTCAGCCCAACGGGTTCGAGAATCTGGATCAGGTGCCTCAGGTGTAGATCACGCCCACGGCCAAGGTCAGCGCAGGATCAGGCAGGTGGTCGTGGCGTGCGCGTACAGTTTTCCGGCGTCGTCCACGATGCGGCCCTCGGCAATGGCAGTCTGGCGGGTGGTCGCGACGACCTGCCCGACGGCCTGCACTTCCGGGCCGCCGGCGATCAGGGGGCGGATGCAGTTGAATTTCAGTTCCAGCGTGGTGTACCCCACCCCGGCGGGCAGGGTGGTGTGAATGGCGCAGGCCAGCGCGGAGTCGAGCAGGGTGGCGAACACGCCGCCGTGCACGCTGCCGATGGGGTTGTAGTGGAATTCCTGGGGTCGCAGGCGGAACACGGCGCGGCCTTCCGTGAAGTCCTCCTCGCGCAGGGGTTCCATGCCCAGGGTCATGCCGACCGGCGAGGGGGGCAGGTCGCCGCGTGCGATGGCGCGCATGAATTCCAGGCCGCTGAGGGTGCGCAGGGCGGCCAGGGTGGGGGCGGTGTCGGCCCAGGTGTAGGTGCGCTGGCGGTCGTTCGTGAGGGGCGCGTCGGTCATGCGGGGAGGATACGCGTAGACTGCCGCGCGTGAGTGCCGACCCCGCCCAGCCCAGCCCTGCCCCGGATGTGGTGCGGCACCTGTACGTGCACGTGCCGTTCTGCCCGACCATCTGCCCGTACTGTGATTTTCATGTCCTGACACGCCGCGCCGGGCTGGTGGAACGCTACCTGGAGCGGCTGGAGGTCGAGGCGGCGGCGCTGGCCGCCACGTACGCCGTCGAGCTGGACACGGTGTACCTGGGGGGCGGGACGCCCAGTTTCCTGCGAGACGCGGAACTGGAGGCGCTGGTGGGCAGCGTGCGCCGTCACCTGGGCTGGGGCCGCCTGGAGAACACGCTGGAGGTGAATCCCGGCACGGTCACGCCGGAACGGGCGGCGCACTGGCGGGCGCTGGGCTTCGACCGGGCCAGCGTGGGCGTGCAGAGCCTGGACGACGCGACCCTGAAGTTCCTGGGCCGCCAGCATGACGCGCAGCAGGCGCACGAGGCGGTCACGACCCTGATCGGCACGGGCTTCCGGGTGAGTGGGGACCTGATCACGGCCGTGCCGGGGCAACCGCTGGAGGCGGACATTCAGGGCCTGCTGGACCTGGGCGTGGGGCACGTGAGTGCGTACACGCTGACCATCGAGCCCGGCACGGAATTCGCGCGCCGGGGCGTGACGGTGCAGGAGGAGGACGAGCGGCGCGGTTTCGAGCAGACCGAGGCGCTGCTGACCGCGCGCGGCCTGACCCGCTACGAGATCAGCAACTACGCCCGGCCCGGCCAGGAATCCCGGCATAACCTCGCGTACTGGCAGGGCCGCACGTACCTGGGGCTGGGGCCAGGGGCTGCGGGACATTACCCGGCAGATGGCGGATGGCAGATGGCGGATGGGGCCGGACCGCGCGCGGCGGACGTGTTGACGGTGCGGCGCACGAATCCGCACCTGCACGAGTGGCTGACCGGCGAGGCGGGCGAGGCAGAACCCATCGACGCGCCCGAGTTCGTGACGGACGCGCTGTTCATGGGCCTGCGTCTGCGTGCGGGCGTGAACCTGGGTGACCTGTCACGCCGCAGCGGGCTGAACGTGGCGGGGGTGTACGCGGCGCCCATCGAGGCGAACGTGGCGCGCGGCCTGCTGGCCCTGGACGGCGAGCAGTTGCGCGCCACGCCCGAGGGCTGGTGGGTCCTGAACCGCGTGATCACGGACTTCCTGGAGGTCGAGGTGACCGGCCAGGACACACCCGGTTCAGACAGCCCCAGCTGAGGCCCGGCCGGGCGAGGCAGTGCCAGTCGGATCAGGGCCGGGCGGGTCAGGGCCAGACGGTCACGCGGCCCGCACGGGGGTCCAGGCGGGCCTGCGCGCCCAGCGGCAGCGTGAGTTGCGGGCTGGTGTGTCCGAAGTCCACGTTCGCCACGACCGGCATCTCCGCGCGGCCTGCCTCGGCCAGCACGCGGCGCACCCAGCCGTGCAGGTCCTCGACCATCGCGGGCGTGTAGGTGCGGGGGCGGGCCAGGATCAGCCCGGCGGCGCCCGCCAGGATGCCCTGCGCGGCGTAGTTGCGCAGCCAGTACCCCACCTGATGCGGGGGCGGCACGTCCTCACTAGTTTCCAGCGCCAGAACCGCGCCGCGCCACAGGGCCGGTTCCGGCCAGCCGGGCGTGCCGTTCAGCATGTCCAGCACCTCCAGGCAGCCGCCCAGCAGGTGCCCCTGCACGGGTGCGTCGCCCTGGAGCCACACCCAGCCGTCGCCGGGGCGGAAGATGCGCGGGACTTCCTGCGCGGCCTCGTCGGCCCAGTCGGGGCCACTCTGCGTCCACTCCGGGGCGGCCTCCAGATCGAAGGGCGCGGGCGGGTCCACCAGCGCCCGCCGCAGCCCCTGCACCGTGAACGGGTGCATCCCGGCGTTCTCGGCCAGATCGGTCAGGAGGGCCGGGCCGTGATACGCCATGACGCCCGCCCGCAGGAACTGCGTGAGGGTCACGGTGGAATCGCTGAAGCCCAGGAACGCCTTCGGGTGCGCGCGGATCAGGTCCGGGCGCAGGTGCGGCAGCAGGCGCACGCTGTCGTCCCCGCCGATGATGCTGACCATGCCGTCTATGTCCGGCGACTCCAGCGCCCAGTGCAGGTCGTCCGCGCGGGCCTGCGGGTTTGCCGCCAGGAACTCCGGACCGCGCAGCGCGTTCGGGGCGGCCACGACCTCCCACCCGAATTCACGCGCGACCTGACGCACCCCGGCGCGGTAGCGGTTCATGACCTCGGTCACGAACCCGCTCGACAGGCTCAGCGCCGCCACCCGCGACCCCGGCCCCAGGCGCGGCGGGCGCACGAACCCGCGCTGAACGGAGGGAGGCACCAGGGACGCCGGATCAGGAAAGGTCATGCCGGACAGCCTACCGCCGGGACGTGCGGGCCGCCTGCGCCGACTGGCGTACTGGCGGAAGGCTCAGGCAGGCGCGGTCAGGTCGAGGCTCAGCCACTGCTCGGTATACACGCGCCCGTCGCGGCGCACTGCGTCCGGCCGGGTGCCCCACACCCGGAACCCGGCGCGTTCGTACAGGCTCAGCGCGGCGGGCTGCGAGTCCATCACCGCGAGGTGCAGCGAGGTCACGCCCGCCCACGAGCGGGCCTGCTCCACTCCGGCCTGCACGAGGGCCGCGCCGACACCCTGACCACGCGCGGGCGGGGCGACCGAGACGCCGTACACGTTCACGCGGTGCGCCAGGGGTAGGGCCGCCTCACGCACCAGGGTCAGCAGGCCCACGAGGTCAGTGCCCAGGAACGCGCCCAGCGTGACGCCCGGCGCGTCCTGCGCGAGGCGGGCCACCAGGGCAGTGTCGTCCAGCGCGGCGAACTCGGCGGCGTTCGTCAGGAAGGCGGCCGGGTCGGCGTGGAGCGCCGCCAGTCGCGCGGCCCGGTACGCGGGCGCGTCGGCGGGCGTCAGGCGGCGGACCGTGACGGTCATGCGGGTTCCGGCGTTCCGCCCAGCGTGACGACCCTGGCGGGCACGGCGCGGCTCACGCCGACGTGCCGGTCCCGCCAGTTCAGGACGTGCCCGTCCGCGCGGACGTGGCGGGTCAGGGTCAGGTCCAGGTCCGTGACCAGCCAGCCCGGCTCGTTCCAGCCGAGCTGCGCTGCGATGCCGTCCTCGGGCAGCCCGTTGTCGGACGGGGCGTAGATGCTGGCGGCGCCGTGCGCGTCCTCGACGGCGTACGTCCAGGGGGCGTCCGCGATCAGCGGGGCGTGCAGCGCGTACAGCTGGTTTTCGAGCGCGCGGGCCATGCTGCCCACCCGCACGCGCGTGAACCCGGCCCGGCTGCCCGTGAAGGACGGCACGACCAGCAGTTCCGCGCCCGCCTCGGCCTGCGCGCGGGCCAGTCCCGGGAACTCGCTGTCGTAGCAGATCGCCACGCCGAAGCGCAGCGTGCCGCCGGGCAGCGGCAGGTCGAACACCGCCGCGCCCTCGCCCGGCGCGACGTGCCACTCTTCGGCCTCGAACCGGGTCATCAGCAGTTTGTCCTGATGGCCCTGCGTGCCGTCCGGCCCGAACACGAACGCCCGGTTCACGAACGCCCCCGCGTGCGCGACCGGGTAACTCCCGGCCACGATCCCCACGCCGTACTCGCGGGCCAGCCGGGCGTGCAGCGCCACGAACTCCGGCACGAACGCCTGCAGGGCCGGGCGCATCCCGATCACGTCGTGGTGCAGCTCCGTGGGCAGCAGGCTGACGAGTTCCAGCGGCGCGTACTCCGGGAACACCAGCAGCCCTGCGCCCTGGCCCGCCGCGTCCGCCACCCAGCGCGTCAGCTTGGCCTCGAAGGCCGCCCAGTCCGTCAGGAAGTCCACCGGGTACGCCGCCGCCGCCACCCGCACCCGTTCCACGCTGCCCTCATGCCCTGTCATGCGCCCGAGTGTACCCGCCCCGCCCGACGCGCACCGCCGCCAGATGACCTATCTGCGGGGGTGCCGCACGCCATCCGCCATCTGCCATCTGCCATCTGCCATCCGCTCTCCCCCTCTGCTAGCGTGCAGGCATGACCACCGCCGGGGCGCTGCGCGAACAGGTGTGGGATGAACTGGTCGCCCGCCGCGCCTGCGCGTACCCGCTGCCGCCGCACGGGCACTGCCCGAACTTCACGCACGCGAAGAAGGCCGCTGCGCAACTGCTCTCGCACCCGGACGTGGCGGCCCTGCACACCCTGATCGTCGGGCCGGAACGGGCGCTGCTGCCCCTGCGGCAACAGGCCCTGAAGGCCGGGAAGACGCTGTTCGTGCCGCACCAGCACAGGCAGGGCTGGTACTGGCGCGTGACCGACCCGGCAGGCGCGAAACTCAGCGGCCTGCGCGCGCACGGCGAGGCGACCCTCACCCCGACCGGCGCGCAGGCCGCCGTGATCGCCTGCGTCGCCGCCGACCATCACGGCGCGCGGCTCGGGAAGGGCTTCGGGTGGGGCGCGCGCGGCCTGCACCTGGGTCTGCCCGAGTTCACGCTGGCGCACCCGCTGATGCTGCGCCCCGCCCTGCCCTGCCCCGCCGACTCGCACGTGGCCCTGATCGGCACGCCCGACCGGGTCATCACGCCCCCGGCGCACCTGCCCGATGGAACGAACCGGCCCTGAAGCGCGTACCATGCGGCATGAGTAAGAAGACCACCCCCACCTACGTGCCTGCCCTCGTCACAGTCGCCACGGTCGGCGTGGCCGCCGGGGCCGCCTACGTGGCCCGCACCCGCAAGAAAGAAGTGACCAGCATGGTCGTCAACCGCGTGCTGGAACGCCCCGCCGGACGCAGCAGCTACAGCGACCTCGGGCAGAGCCTCGAACGGGCCGGGACGCTCCTGACCGGCCGCGCCGCCCGCGCCGCCGACACGCACGCCAACCGCGACCTGCTCGCGCACATCATCGGCATCGAACGCTGGGGCCAGCAGCGCCTCAGTGCCGCCCTCGGCGCGACCCCCGACCAGACCGACACGTACCACCCCTACCGCCCCCCGCAGGACACCACCCTGAAAGACCTGCAGGCGCTGATCACCAGCACCCGCGCCGCCACCGTCGACCTGACCCGCCGCCTGGGCCACAACCCCCCCGACGACACCCTGACCGTCAACCACAACAGCCTCGGCCCCATGACCACCAAGGCGTGGCTGCGCTACCTGACGCAGCACGCCGACCTCGAAAGCCGCAAACTCCGCGGCGAGTAAACCCACCCATCACGTCACCGCGAAGAAGGCGGGCAGAGTCCGGCGCGTGTGCGCTGGTCGCTGCCCGCCTGCCCATACCCCCACCACACCCCCCACTCCGGAAAACCCCTCTGCATTAAAACTGTAAGACCCGCCCTCCTACCCTGAGCACACCATGAGTGTCCTGAACAGCGTACTGACCGCCATCGTCAAGGAAGGAGCCAGCGACATCCACCTGCGCACCGGCAGCGCCCCCGCCGGCCGCGTCAACGGCGTGATCAGACGCTACGGCGACACCCGACTCGCCCCCGAACACGTCGAAGCCTTCACCCGCGAAATGATGAGCCCCGCCATGTGGGACGCCTTCACCGAGAAACGCGAAGCCGACTTCGCGTACGGCATCCCCAACCTCGCCCGCTTCCGCGTCAACGCCTACTACCAGCGCGGCACCATCGGCCTGATCATGCGCGTCATCGAAGACAAGGCCATCCCCACCTTCCAGCAACTCGGCCTGCCCATCGACACCTTCGAAGCCCTCGCCCAGCACGAACGCGGCCTCGTCCTCGTCACCGGCCCCACCGGCAGCGGCAAGACCACCACCCTCGCCAGCCTCCTGAACCACATCAACGCCACCCAACCCGTCAACATCGTCACCCTCGAAGACCCCATCGAAGTGCTGCACAAAGACCAGATGGCCATGATCAGCCAGCGCGAACTCGGCATGGACACCATGAGCTTCGCCAACGGCCTGCGCGCCAGCATGCGCCAGGACCCCGACGTCATCCTCATCGGCGAAATGCGCGACAAGGAAACCGTCGAAGCCGCCCTGAGCGCCGCCCAGACCGGCCACCTCGTCTTCTCCACCCTGCACACCCAGGACGCCGTCCGCACCGTCAACCGCATCATCGACTTCTTCGCCCCCCACGAACGCGACCAGATCCGCCAGGGCCTCTCAGAAAGCATCGTCGGCATCGTCAGCCAACGCCTGCTCCCCAAAGCCACCGGCGGCCGCGTCCTCGGCCTCGAAATCCTGCTCGGCACCCCCACCGTCCGCGAATGCATCAAGGACCCCGAACGCACCGAAGAAATCAAACAGGCACTCCTCGAAGGCGGCGCGCGCGGCATGCACACCTTCGACCAGCACCTCGCCAGCCTCGTCGCCAGCGGCCTCATGACCGAAGAAGACGCCATGGCCAGCGCCACCAGCCCCCACGAACTCAAGATCATGATGATGCGCGCCCAGTACGCCTGAAACGGGCAACGGCAACCCCTCAGTCAGCTTCGCTGACAGCTCCCCTCAAGGGGAGCCTTTTTTATCGCTGGAGTGCCGACTCGATCAGGGCCGCCACACCCGGCAGGTTCCGCACGACCTCCGCGTTCTGCACGCGCAGCACACGAATCCCCGCCCCACCCAGCACCCGCGACCGCTCGGCATCGTACGCCTGGGCCTCCGCGCCGTCATGACTGCGGCCATCCACCTCCACGCACAACCGCGCGGACGGCGCGTAGAAATCCAGAATGAAGCCCAGCAACGGCACCTGACGACGAAACCGCACCGGATGCGACCGCAGCAGATCGAACCACAATCGCCGCTCCGCAGGCGTCATGGCGCGCCTCAGCTCACGCGCACGCGGCACCAGACGCCTCGAATGCAGGTCACGCATGACCCGCAGCGTAACCCCTCCGCCCCCTCCGGGGGCACCTCCCCTCAAGGGGAGGCAGAAAGAAAAAGGCTCCCCTTGAGGGGAGCTGTCAGCGAAGCTGACTGAGGGGTTCTCCGCGCAGTGGAGGGGTCCGCCCGCGACGTCACTGTGTTCAGCCGAGGGCTGCCCAGTCCTGAAGCAGGCGTTCAAAGCAGATGAAGTCCTGGTCCTCATCAAAGGTTTCGACGTACTGGCTTTGCCAAGCGTCGAACTCCTGTCGGCGTTCGGCTGGGAACGCGTCCGCACGGGTGACGGGGTAGAAGGTCGAGAAGTGGCGGGTGTAGCTCATGGCGCGGGGGCGGATCAGGGGGAGGGTTCGCCGTGCGAATTCGGGCAGGGTGGCTGGCCAGGATGCGGTGGCCGCGAGGTTCGCCAGTGGAATCCCGGTATCGGCCATGATCTTCGCGTGCAGGCTGAGGTCCAGCAGGTCGTCGGGCAGGTCGGTCAGCCTGAGAATCCACGCGTCAGTCCAAGCGCGGACGGGTTGCGCTGGGTCTGCGGCCGCGCCGTGCAGATCGAGCAGGATCTGCCACTGCCAGATCAGTGCCTCCTGGGCGAGATCGGCTGGGTTCAAGCCCGCATGCCCCCACCTTGCTGTTTGTTCATCCAGGCGGGGGGTTTGGGGGCGAATCGGCCGAGGATGGTCTGCTGGTCGTAGGCGAGGTAGGCGTCGGCCCAGGGGAAGGTCTGGTTGAGGACGCGGATGGCTTCAGGGCTGCCCATGCCGTGGTCGAGTTGGTACAGGACGAACTGTTCGGGGGTTTCCAGGCGGAGGTAGGTGGGCATGCTGCCGGCGTGTTCGTCGAGGACGCTCTGGAATTCGCCGATGGCGTCGGGGCTGGCGGTTTCGAGGTCGATGGTGACGTACATGACTTTGGGGACTTCGGCGAGTTGGTCGATGCTGACGATCTCCTCGGCGATGGCGCGCAGGCCGCCGTCCTCGCTTTCCAGTTCGACGATGACGAGGGCGGGGGTGTCGTTGACGAGTTTGTCCTGAATGCGGTCGTAGGCGCGGGAGAAGGCGACGAGTTCGGTCTGGCCGCTCTCGTCGGCGAGGATGAAGCGGGCCATCATGCCGCCGGACTTGGTGGGTTTCTTGACGACGCTCTCGATCATGCCTGCCAGGACGGCCTTGATGCGTTTTCCGGGGGCGACGTTCTGCGTCTGGAACCAGGTGTCCAGGTCGGATATTCGGCAGCTGGCGGCCTCGCGCAGGCCCTCGTGCTGTTCGAGGGGGTGGCCGCTGATGTACAGGCCCAGGGCGTCTTTCTCGATGCTGAGGCGTTCGAGGTCGGTGAAGGGGGGAATGCCGGTACGAAGGGGGCGTTCCTTCTTGACCTCTTCCAGGCCGAACATCATGCTCATGCCGGTCTGGGCTTTGGCGTTGATGTCGGCGGTACCGGCGGCGTCTTCGAGGGCGTCTTCGAGGCTGTGCATGAGCTGGTTGCGTTCGCCGAACTGGTCGAAGGCGCCGCTCTTGATCAGGCTTTCGAGGGCTTTGCGGTTGCAGACCTTGTTGCCCAGGCGTGAGCAGAAGTCCGCGAGGCTCTTGTACCGCCCGGCGCGTTCGCGTTCCTCCAGGATTTTCAGGACGGCCCCCTCGCCCAGGCCCTTGATGGCGTACAGACCGAACAGGATTTCCTCGCCCTGCACGGCGAAGTCGGCGGCCGAGCGGTTGATGTCGGGCGGCAGGACGTGCACGTCCATCTTGCGGGCGTCACTGATGTACTCGGCGACCTTGTCGCTGTCCTTGCGTTCGACGGTCAGCAGGGCCGCCATGAACTCGACGGGGTAGTTCGCCTTGAGCCACGCGGTCTGGTACGTGATCACGCCGTACGCGGCGGAGTGGCTGTTGTGCACGATCAGGTCGTTCGCGACGAAGTTGTGCGTGCCGGGCACTTCCAGGTCGTAGGTCTGCGCCTCGCCCGCCGGGTCGATGGCGGTGATGGTGTCCCAGTACAGGTCGTCCGAGCACACGTCCCGCAGCGCGCTTTCCTCGAAGAAGTCGGCCAGGGTCTGGATGGTGGTGCGGCGGAAGCCCTTCTTGTGGGCTTTGGGCGCGCCGTAGAACTCCTTGGTACAGACTCCCGTACGTTCCTCGATCTCGCGCCAGCCCAGGCCGCTGGCGTGCTTGGCGGCCTGCACGCGGGTCTTCACCGTGGCGGGCAGGGTGTCGACCGTCTCACGGGCGGCGGGTGTGGCGGCGTAGTACGCGCGTAGGGCGTCCAGTTGCTCGTCGCGGCCCACGATGTGTGGCGCGATGACGGTCAGGAACTGGTCGATGGAGCGCCGCCCGACCAGATGCACGGTGTACCCGGTGCGTCCTTCCATGTCGTCGCCGCGGCTGTACGTGAAGTGCTTGCGCGTGACCTTGCCGGTCATGCCCAGGCGCAGCAGCACGTGCGCCAGATCGTCAGCGAGCGCGCGTGAGGACGTGGCGGCATACGGAGTGGTGTTGCCCACGCCGTACAGGAAACCGTCTCCCGACCAGTAGCGGCCCAGCAGCACGGCCAGCGAGGCATTGTTCAGTCGGAACGCCGCAGAAGGCAGGGCCTTGTCGGTGGCTTTCACGTCCACCATGTTCAGGTCTTCGAGCCACAGGCGAACGCCCGACTTGCCGCCCGCACTTCCTCTGACGCCGCTGCCCAGGTACACGTCGTGCACGTTCTGGCGTTCCGGGCGCACCTTCACGGTGGGGCGGGTGTTCGGGAAGGCGGAGGCCAGCGCGACCATGTCGGCCACCTGCGCCTCGCTCTGCGAGTACAGGTACGCGCCGTGCGGGTGGCAGGTGTTGCCCTCGGCCAGAAGCCAGCCCAGCAGTCCGGCCTGGTGCTCCGGCCACACCTCTGTGCCCAGTTCCGGCAGGCGGGCGGGCGCGGCGATGCGGTCGCCGGGCGTCAGGTCTTCCACGTTGCGCCAGCCGTCCAGTGTCAGCAGCGGGTGGTTGCCGGTGGCGGTCAGTTCGCGGCCCAGCGCGGTCTGTACCCGGAACACGGGCTTCACGCCGTTGTCGAAGAACTGTCCGGTGGGGCGCAGTTCCAGGCGGTACGCGCCGTTGACGCTGGGCAACTCCACCGGCAGGCCCTCGCGGTACAGATCTTCGATGCGCCGCAGCTCACCGCCCGCGACGGGCACGCGCGTGTCGCCCGTCAGACACTTGTTGAAGCCGTAGTTCGCGAAGGCGTCCAGTAGGTCGAACAGGCGGTTGCCCTCGTCCCTGGGTACGCCGTTGCCCTCGGCGCCCTCGACGAAGATCTGCCGCTGGCGT
The DNA here is from genome assembly GCF_014648115.1 of Deinococcus seoulensis. Classification (NCBI taxonomy): domain Bacteria; kingdom Thermotogati; phylum Deinococcota; class Deinococci; order Deinococcales; family Deinococcaceae; genus Deinococcus; species Deinococcus seoulensis. Next base: position 20,420 of record NZ_BMQM01000010.1, on the reverse strand, counting down.
TTCATCTCCTCGGCGTCTTTTTTACCCATGGCGCGGCGCAGCAGGTCGGCGCCGCCCAGGGAGAACCCGGCGACCTCGCTGGCGATCTGCATGATCTGTTCCTGGTAGACGGGAATGCCGTACGTTTCGGCCAGGATCTTCTCCAGGAACCGGGCGCTGGTGGGGAATCCGTCGCGGACGTAGTCCACTTCTTCCAGGCCGTGGTGGCGGCGGACGTAGGTGGGGATGTTCTCCATCGGGCCGGGGCGGTACAGGGCGGACAGGGCGATGATGTCGGCGAGCCTTCGGGGTTTGAGGCGCCTGGAGGCGTCGGCGATCCCGGCGCCTTCGAGCTGGAAGACGCCCTTGGTGTCGCCGCGGCTCATCAGGTCGTAGGTGATCCGGTCGTCGAAGGGGATGGCGTCGAAGTCGATGTCGACGTTCTTGGATTCGCGCATGATGCGCCGCGCCTCGTCGAGGAAGGACAGGGTGCGCAGGCCCAGGAAGTCCATCTTGATCAGGCCGATGTCCTCGACGGCTTTCATGTCGTACTGGCAGACCATGCCGGCGCCGCTGGTGTCGCGCATGACGGGCACGAGGTCCGTGAGTTTGTCCCGGCCGATGACCACGCCGGCCGCGTGGACGCTGGCGTGGCGGGTGAGGCCCTCGAGTTTCTGCGCGAACTCGTACGCTTCGAGCAGCTGGGCGTCCTCGTTCAGCATCTGGGCGATGTCGGGAACGCTCTCGCGGGCCTGTTCGAGGCTGTAGCTCTTGCCGAACTTGATGGGAATGAGCTTGCTGACCTTGTCGACCTTGGCGTACTCGAGACCCATGACGCGCGCCACGTCCTTCAGGCAGGCCTTGCTGGCCATGGTTCCGAAGGTGGCGATCTGCGCCACGCGGTCCTCGCCGTACTTGTCCTGCACGTACTGGATGACCTCGACGCGGCGGGCGTCGTTGAAGTCGATATCGAAGTCCGGCATGGAGATACGGTCGGGGTTCAGGAATCGCTCGAACAGCAACTCGAATTCCAGCGGGTCGAGGTTCGTGATGCGCATGGCGTACGCCACGAGGCTGCCTGCGCCGGACCCACGCCCCGGCCCCACGCTGATGTCCTGATCCTTCGCCCAGTTGATGTAATCCGCGACGATCAGGAAGTAATCGGGGAACCCCATGTTGTTGATGACCGACAGTTCGTACTCGGCGCGGCGCAGGATCACCAGCGCGTGCTGGTGGTGGCCGCGCGTGGTTTCGTGCTGCTCGTCGGGTGTCAGTTCGATACTGGTGTCGCTGCTGTTCTGGCGGGCGCGGCGGCAGTCCTCGTGCGCGTAGGCGGGCAGCGTGCCCTCGCTGGCCTCGGCTTCCATGAGTTCTAGCGCGGGGTATGGGGTGTACTTCTCGCCGGCGGCCTTGCCGCGCGCTTCCCAATCGCTGCCCGCGAAGGCCAGCAGCGTGAACAGCGTTTCCAGATCGCAGGTCTGCGGGTCGCAGTTCCCGGCGCGTTCCAGCACCCGCGCCGCGTCGCTGCCCAGCGCACTCAGCGTGCGGGCGGCGTAATCACGCAGCAGCCCTTCGGTGGCGTGCGCCGGGTAGCGTTTCACGGTTCCCCGGTACGTCTGCACGCGCAGTTCCTCGGACATGGTCCGGCCTTCCGGGATGGGCAGCGCGGGCATCTGGTACACGCGTTTCTTCCCGACCGGCAGGTCCACGTTGCACAGGTCCGCGATCAGGGCGGTGTTGTCGAAGACTTCCTCGCCCCACTCGCCCACCGGCAGCGCCGCCTGCATCTCCTCGAGGTTCTTCACGTAGAACTCGTCGCAGGGGAACTTGAAGCGGTTCTCGTCGGCCAGCGTGGCTTTCGTCTGGATGGCCAGCAGCGTCTCGTGCGCGGTCGCGTCGGTCTTCTTGACGTAGTGGCCGTCGTTCGTGGCGACCATCCCGATGCCCAGCTCCTGCGCCCAGGCTTTCAGGATGGGGTTGTTCTTCTTCTGCTCGGGCAGCCCGTGATCCTGAATCTCGATGAAGTAATTCTCGCCGAACAACTCGCGGTACCACATCAGGCGCTTCTTGGCGTCGTCCTCGCGGCCCTGCATCAGCAGTTGCTGCACCTCGCTGCCCAGGCAGCCGGACATGGCGATCACGCCCGCGTGATGCTCGCGCAGCAGTTCATGGTCGATGCGGGGCTTGTAGTAGTAGCCTTCCGTGTACCCACGTGAACTGAGGCGGCAGAGGTTCTGGTACCCCTCGAAATCACGGGCCAGCAGCGTCAGGTGAAAGATGCCCTTCTCGCCGTCCTGCCCGCGCGTCCGGTCGCGGCGCGTGCCCTCGCCCGGCACCACGTACGCCTCGTACCCGATGATCGGCTTGACGCCCATCCCGGTCGCGTAATTGTAGAAATGCACCGCGCCGTGCATGTTCCCGTGGTCCGTCATCGCCAGCGCCGGGGTCTGCCCTTCCGGCGTGACCTCCTTGGCCCATTTGAGCAGGTCCTTCAGTTTCGCCGCGCCGTCCAGCAGGCTGTACTGCGTGTGCTGATGCAGGTGCGCAAACCGCTTGGGCTTGCAGCAGGAACCGTCCGGCAGGTGAATGTGAGGCGCAGGGGCGAGGTCGGAGGCGGTCATGAAGCGAGTCTAGGGTGGGGCGGGGCGGCCTGTCAGTGACGGCCGGACTTGACGGCGCCCGGCTCCAGACTGGCCAGCGCGCCGACCGGCGTACCCGCCGCGACCTGCCGCATCCGCACCTCGAACGCCACGTAGAACCCGGCGGCCGTCAGCAGCAGTCCACCCGCCACCCACAGCGCCACGCGCCGCCAGCGGGCCGCAGACAGCAGCGGCCACCGGCCACGCAGCACGAAATGCGTGCTCCACAGCGCCGCCAGCAGTACCGTGCACAGGCAGAACAGGGCGCCCCACAGTTCACCCAGCACCCGCTCACGCGGAGTGATGAAACTGGCGTTCAGGCCCGCCGCGACAGACGTGCCGAGTGCGTACACGGCGGGGACGCCCAGCACACAGGTGAGCAGCAGGGTCGGCCCGCACCCGGACGGTCGATCAGTCATGAGCGTCAGCGTAGTGATCCTGTTCGCGTGGCGTTGACGCAGACCTGCTTGACACCCACACACTGCCCGTAAGAGTCCTGACAGGCGCGGTCCGGCACCCTGAGGTATGAAGCCGGGGCTGGCCGAACTGAGGTGGGCGTATGTGCTGTTCGCGCTGCTGACCCTGGAGACGCTGCTGGTGGCGTGGCTGGCGCCGCGCCCGGCGGCGCTGCTGCTGGTGCTGCCGCTGCTGGCCGTGCAGGGCGGGGCCGTGTGGCTGGCCCCCCGGATCGTGACCCTGGTGCGCGGGCACCGGCAACTGAAAGAGTCGTTCGAGCAGGAACTGGATTTCGCGCGGCAGGTCATGGAGAGCGTGAATCACGGCCTGACCGTGCTGGACGGCGACGGGCGTTTCACGTACGTGAACCGGGCGTACGCGCAGATGCTGGGCCTGCCCGCCAGCGCGCTGGTGGGGCGCACGCCGTTCGAGTTCACGGTGCCGGACGATCACGCGCAGTTGCAGGAGGGCCGCCGGGCGCGGGAGGCCGGGCAGGCCAGTTCGTACCGGACGCGGCTGCGGCGCACGGACGGCACGACCCTGGACGTGATCGTGACCGGCACGCCCCAGTGGCACAAGGGGCGCATCGTGGGGAACTTTGCGGTGATCGCGCCGCTGGGGGAACTGATGAACGACCTGTGCTGCGAGAAACGTCGGCAGGCGGGCGCAGGAGGAGACCAGTCGGATCAGGGGTAGGCGCGGATCAGGGGTAGGCCGGGTCGCGTTCGTGGGGGGCCGGGCCGGTCCCGTACTGCCGGGCCTGTAACTGCCACAGCTCGGCGTACTCGCCGCCGCGCGCGAGGAGTTCGGCGTGCGTGCCGTCCTCGATCAGGCGTCCGGCTTTCATGACCAGGATGCGGTCGGCCATCAGGACGCTGCCCAGGCGGTGCGTGACGAGCAGCGTGGTGCGGCCGCGGGCCAGGGCGGCGAAGGTGCTGAATACCTCGGCCTCGCTGCGGGGGTCGAGGGCGGCGGTGGGTTCGTCGAGGATCAGCAGGCGGGCGCTGCGGTACAGGGCGCGGGCGGTCGCGAGTTTCTGCCACTGCCCGCCGGACAGTTCGGTCCCGCCGAACGCCTGCCCGAGGCGGGTATCCAGCGTGCGGGAGTCGTTCAGGACGCCCGAAAGGCCGCTGCCCTGCACGGCGGCGTTCAGGCGGTCCCCGTCGGGCGTCTGCCCCAGCAGGATGTTCTCGCGCAGCGTCCACTCGAACCGCGCGAAGTCCTGAAACACGGCAGCAATTCCGGCGCGCCAGTCGTTCAGGTCCAGGTCGCGCAGGTCGGTGCGCGCAGCGGCGTCACCGATCAGGATGCGACCCGCCGTGGGGTCGTAGTAGCGCAGCAGCAGTTTGACCAGGGTGGTCTTCCCCGCACCGTTCTCGCCCACGATGGCAACGGTCTGCCCGGCGGGGATGTGCAGGGTCAGGTCGTGCAGGGCGGGCGGCTGATCCCGGTACGCGAAGCTCACGTTCTCCAGCGTGATCGCGCCGTCCGTGGGCATGGGCCGGGGCTGCGCGGGGCTCTGCACGCCGCCGGGAGCGCTGAGGAAGGCGTGCAGTTTCCCAAACCAGCTGAGGGGCTCGGTGGCGGTACTGATCATCTCCGAGAGTTGCCGCAGTTCGCCCTGCAACGCGGCGAGGGCCGTGATGACCAGCACGATGCTGCCCGCCCCCACGCGCCCAGCCTGCGCCTGCCCGACGACGAACACGAACAGGCCCGCCGTGACCAGCAGGGACAGTGCCTCGAAGGGCAGCAGGGCCAGCAGACCCCGCGTGCGCTGGGCACGCAGGGTGTCTTGGTACGCGCGGGTCCGCTGCAGCGCCTCGCGTTGCAGGTGCGGGGCCAGACCGTACAGGCGCACCTCCTTGGCGTACTCGTGGCGCAGCGCCACGCGGGACAGGTAGTTCACCTCGCGCGCCTCGGGGGTGTTCTGAATGAACAGGGTCCAGCCCAGTCGGTAGAACTGCATCTGCCGGGACAGCAGCGGCAGCATGCCCGCCACAACGACCAGCGGCACCCACCACCCGATGATCAGGAGGGTGGCCGCCACGCTGATGGCTGCCGCCACGCCGCGCAGGCCATACACCAGCGTGGACAGCAGATTCAGTGGGCGGTAGCTGGCGCCGCCCTGTAGCACCTCGATGTCGTCATGGAACTGCGGGTCTTCCAGCACGTCCAGGCCCTGCAATTCAGTCATGCGGCGCATCAGGCGTTGGTTCACGTGCAGGGTGTAGTGGTCGGCGGCGACGCCCTGCATGACCTGCGTGAGGACGGTCGTCAGTTGCGTCAGCAGGGCCGCGCCCGCCCACGCACCGGCCAGGGCCGTCAGGTTCACGCTCTGCCCGGCCAGCAGGCCGCTCACGCCGTCCACCGTCCACTTGCCGATCAGGATGGTCACGGCGGGCATCAGGCCCTGCGCGGCCCCCAGGAGCAGCAGTCCGCCCGTCACGAGCGGCTGGCTGCGCCACAGGTCCGGCAGGGTGGCCCGCAGCGTGCGGAGCAGTTCGGCGTGGCCTGGTTCAGAGGAGGCGGAGGTCACTGGCTCACGCTAGCGGGCGGGCACGGCGGGCGCATCCGCAGTTGCGCCTACCGGCCCCGATGGTCAGTCGCGTTCCAGCCGGGCGACCATCATCTGGTCCACGTGGGCGCTCAGTTGTCCGGCAGCGTCGAATTCCGCGCCGATGGCGGCCTGCTGCGGCGGGGTCAGGGCCGCGACCATCTCGCGCAGCGCCTGCACGGTTTCTGGGGTGCTGCCGCTCTGCGCGGTCCACCACGCGAACTCCAGGCGGTAGGGGACCAGCGTCTCGCCTGCCCAGCGCAGGCCCGCCTCGCGCGCCAGGGCCTGCCATGCGGGCACGGTGCGCTGCGCGTGGTGGCTGGGGTCGCGCCGCCGCTGGTAGGCGTCGATCCAGGCTTGCAGGTCGGGCGCAGGGCTGATCTGGTCGGCGATGACCAGCCGCCCGCCGGGTTTCAGGACGCGCCGCGCCTCGGCCAGAAAGCGCGGCAGGTCCCGGAAGTGATGCGGCGCGTGACGGGACGTGACCAGCGTGAACGACCCGTCCGGGAAGGGAACGGCCTCGGCGCTGCCCACGACGAACGTGGCGTTGGGCACGCCCTCCTGCGCGGCGCGGTCCCGCGCGTGGGCCAGCATGCCTTCGGCCACGTCCAGGCCCGTGACGTGCGCGACGTGCGGTGCCAGGGCCAGGGCCGTGTTGCCGGTGCCGGTCGCCACGTCCAGCGCCACGTCGGCTGCGTGCGGGTCGGCGGCGCCCAGCAGGGCGGGCAGGCTGGGACCGTGGCGGTGAACCTCGCTGGCGGCGTACTTCGCGGCGTGCCGGTTGAACTGCGCCGCGCTGCTGGTGTCAGGGGTGGCGTGGTCTGCGCGGGCGGGGTGGTCGCTCATGCCCTGATGGTGCGCCGGAGCCGGGCATCACTGCAAATCACAGGCCCTGGCATGGGGTATAAGAAAACCTGATGGCGTCCCTCGGTCCGTTCCGGGTGTTCGTGGCGGTGTACCGTGCCGGTAGCCTGAGTCGCGCCGCCCGCGACCGCCACCTGACCCAGCCTGCCGTGAGTGCGCAACTGGCGGCGCTGGAGGCCCGCGTGGGCGAGCCTCTGTTTCTGCGCACCCCGCGCGGCGTGACCCCGACCGAGCGGGGCAAACTGCTGTACGCACAGGTGGCGCAGAGCGTGGATCACCTCCAGGCGGCCAGCGCGGCCCTGCGTGGCAGCCCGGCCCCGCCCGGACCGCTGCGGCTGGGCCTGACACCCGAGGTCCTGCACGGCTTCGCGCTGCCCCGGCTGGCGGGACTGCCGGGCGCGCTGCACGTCACGTTCGGCGAGGACCGCGCGCTGCTGGCCGCGCTGGGCAGCGGCACGCTGGACGCCGCGCTGGTCACGACCGAACCCGAGGGCCACCAGGTGACGGCGCAGGTCGTGACCGAGATGCCGTTCGCGCTGATCGGCCCGCCCGACTGGGACGCTGCGCCCACCCTGCCCAACACGCTGGGCGCGTGGCTGAACGCGCGGCCGTGGGTGAGTTATACGGACTCCGATTGAATGGGCTGCAAAGCCCGTTCGATCCGAGCGAAGCGAGTGGGAGCAAAACGGGTTCCGGACGTGGAGCCGGCAATCCGGTGAAGTTCCGGATTGTTGGCGAAACAAACGGAATCCGTATTACAGCGTGGAGTTGCCGGTCACGCGGCGGTTCTTCACGGGCACGCTGGGGCAGCGGTTCGCGGCGCGGCAGGCGCTGGTGGCGCCGGACCTGCGGGCCGTGGTGCGGGCCGTCACGCTGGGCATGTGGGCCAGTCTGGTTCCCCTGTTCGCCGCGCAGGAGGCGCTGGACGCCGGGCAGGTGCGTGAACTCTGGCCCGCCCGGCCTCGCATCCCGGCGGCCCGCTGGTGGCTGGCGCAGCGCGCGGCTGACGAGGCGCGGCCCGACCTGCACGCCCTGCGGGGAGCGTTGCAGACCGGGCCGCTGCCGGGCGCGCCGTCCGTTCCCACCGGCATCCGCCCGGATTGAACAGGTTGACACCCATTCAATCGGGTTGAGGGTCAGTTCAGGGTCTTGATGTACGCGTGGATGTTCGCCACGTCCGCGTCGCTGATCTGCCCTTCGGCGAAGCGGGGCATGGCGACGCTCAGTTCACGCTGCGGGGTTTTCCCTTCGCGCAGGGCGGTCAGGAACTGCGCGTCCGTCCAGGCTTTCGGGCCGTCGGCGGTCACGAGGCTCGGGCCGATCTGACCCTGGCCGTTCGCGCCGTGGCAGGCCGCGCAGTTGCCCGCGAAGACCGTCTGCCCGGCGGCGGCGTCACCGGTCGCCCCGGCGTCAGCGGCAGCCGTGTCGGTTGCGGGGGTGTCGGTCGCAGCCGTGTCAGGGGCGGCCGTGTCAGGGGCAGCGGTGTCGGTGGTGGCCGTGTCGGTCGCCGCTGTATCGGGAGCGGCAGCCGCAGCGGGTTCCGGGGTCGTGGTGGCGCCCATGGTGGTCGGTTCGGTCTGGTTGACTGCGTTGGTTTCCGTCTGGGCAGGCTCGGCGGCCTGGGGGGCCTTCATCAGCTGGGGGGTGGCGATCAGCAGGGTCACGCCCAGGACCAGTCCGGCCGTGACACCCAGTGCCCAGGAGGCCACGTCGCCCGCTTCACGCTGCGTTCGTCTGTTCATGTCCCGAGCATACGACTGCCCCGCCGGGACATGTGGGAGGGCCGCCGGGGGAATTTCTTCATGCCGCTGCATGTCGCTCCGGGCTGCGCGGGCGTCACAGCAGCGGGGTGGGAGGCGCGCCGCGTTCCTCCTCGGGCCACCACTGCCGCGCAGCGAGGTCGCAGCGGCCCGTGCTGTCCAGTTCGACGCCCTCGGCGCGCAGCAGGCCCTCCTGCATGTCCCCGAAGCCGACCTTGTGGGTGCTGACGCGGCCCTGTGCGTTGATCACGCGGTGCCACGGCAGGCCATCCCCGCTGACGCTGACGCCGCCCACCAGCGAGTTCATCACGAACCCCGCCTGCCGGGCCGCGCCGGGATTCCCGGCCAGCAGCGCCAGTTGCCCGTACGTCATGACGCGGCCCTCGGGAATGCGGGCCACGAGGGCCAGCACGCGCTCACGGAACGCCGGGGCCACCTGCGCGGACGGAACGGAATCGGTCATGCCGTCATTGTGCCTGACGCGCGGCCACGAACGGTCCGGGGGGCGCGGTTCAGTGCCGGTTCAGGGGCGCTGCTTGGCGAGGGCCGGGACGCCGCTGTCGGCGTCGGCGGTCACGCCGCCCATCAGGGCCTCGTGGACGCCCTGCGCGATGCCCAGCGCCACGCGGTCCAGGTAGTTGCTGTCTTTCAGGTTCTGCCCGTCGACCGGGTGGCTGGCGAACCCGATCTCGACCAGCGCGGCCGGAACGCGGCTGTTGCGCAGCACGCTCAGGGACTGGCTGTTCTTCAGGCCCTTGCTGAACGCGCCGGTCGCCTCGATCATGTTGCGTTGCAGCAGGGCGGCCAGGGCGCTGCTGTTGGGGTGGTTGGGGTTCCACCAGGTTTCCACGCCGTAGCCTTTCAGGGCGTTGCGGGCGTCCATGGCGTTCACGTGAATACTGACGAACAGTTGCGTGCCGGGCGTGCCCAGTCCGGCGCGCATCTTCAGGTCGGTGTTCTTGTCGCGGCTGAGTTCGCGGTCACTGTCGCGGGTCAGGATGACGTCCACCCCGGCGGGGGCCAGCAGGTCACGCACGCGCAGCGCGACGGCCAGCGTGACGTCCTTCTCGATGACCGACCCGACCGCGCCGGGGTCGCGGCCGCCGTGCCCGGCGTCGATGACCACGCGGGGCCGGACGTACGCGGCGCTCAGGGCCAGGATGGCCGTACCGCGCGCCGCCGACACGGGCGGAACGGCCGCCAGGACGCGGTCGGCGGCAGGCAGGGGGGTCAGGTCGGCCATGGCGGGCGACAGGTCGATGGCCAGCCGGGACAGGGTGCCGCTGCCCGGCGGCAGCAGTTGCGCGCGCCAGCCGCTGCGGGCGGTGGTGGGGGTGGGGGTGGCCAGCAGGACCGTCCCGCCGAGCGGGGAGGGCTGCGCGGACCATTCCGTGAGTTCCGGGCTGACGTTCCGTTCGCGCTGGGCGGGGACGCTCAGGCCGGTCAGTTCGACGCTCAGGCCGCCGGGGCCGGGCACGATGCGGTACGCGGTGCCGGGCGGCAGGTCCAGGACCACGCGGGTCTGGCCGGGGCTCTTGCCGACGCGCAGTGGGGGCAGCGTGACGCCGGTTGGCGTGCCGGGCACCTGTCCGCTCAGGGCGCTGGGGCGGGCGGTGTTGTCGCCGGGCAGGGCCGGGGCGGGCGGCAGGACCTTCCCGCCGCGCGTGACGGTGTCGCCGGGCGGGAGGCTGCTGACGCTGACCGGGGTGGGGGTGACCGGGGCGTTCAGGACGGCCTGCGCGGCGGCGCTGATGGGCGCGCTGGCCAGCACGCGGCTGTTCGGGGCGCCGCCCGTGACGGTCGCGCCGATGTCGATGATCAGCACGCGCGTACCGGTCGCCAGGGTCGCCTCGCGCGCCTGCCAGCCGTCGGTCAGGGACAGCGGGAACAGGGTGGACAGCGTGACCTGCCCGCCCCCGGCGCGGTACTCGGTGACGCTGTTGCCCAGGCCCATGATCACGGCCGGTTGCACGCGCGCGCCCTGCACGTCCACGCGCAGGCCCGTGAAGGTGGGCGTCAGGGAGTAACTGACGCCGGGAGCGAGGTCGAACACCACGCGCGTGGCGCTGCCCTGGTTGCTGGAGCGGGGGGAGCCGAAGGTGGCGTTCTGCACGCCGGTCAGCGTGATGGGCACGGCGGGCACGCCGCCCGGCCCGACCTGCGCGACCGGGGTGGACACGACGGGAGGAACGGCGGTGGGCGCGGCCCGCTGAAATGGATCACCGGTCTGGGCCAGTCCTGAACCCGCGACCGCCAGCAGCAGAGCAGATGAGAGGAAAAGGGCAGTCGGCTTCATGTGTCTTTTACTGTACCGGGCGGCAGTGAGAATTGAGGCGCGTATCTCATTCAGGTGCCGCCCGGCGCAAAAGCGTGTGCAGGAGGGCTGTTCTGCCCATCCGGGCCGGGGCCGGGACAGGTCCGGGGCGGCGTCTCATGAGGAAGGCGCGCCGGGTCCTGCACCGAAAGGAGGACGACAGGCACGGGCCGCAGCTCCACCCGCCCACCCGTCAGGGGGCAGTGAAGGGACGGGCGTCCGGGGAGAACAGGCGGTCCCAGGTGGCGCGGTCCACGCGGCCCGTGACGGGCAGGCCACTGGCCGACTGGAAGGCGCGCACGGCGTCGGCGGTGACGGGACCGAACCAGCCGTCGCCCTGGCCGGGGCGCACGGGGCGCATCAGGCGGATCAGGCGGTTCTGCACGGCCAGCACGTCCGGGCCGTTCAGGCGACTGGTCTGCAGGGACAGCGGGCGGCTGAACGGCACGGGCGCCAGCGAGCGCGCCGTGACTGCGCCCGGGGCGAGCGTGACCACCAGCGTCGGGGTGGGCGCGGCGGGTGCCGGGCGGCTGGCGGTCAGTTGCGGCGCGGGGGGTGCGGGCGCCGGACGGGCCGCCTGCACGGAAGGCGAGTCCAGCGGGGTGAGGGTCACGCCGCCCATCTGCACGGCCCCTGCCGGGAGGGCCGCGCCCCTGGCTGCCGGGGCCGCGCTGCTGGCAGTGGCGCTAGCAGGGGGATTGCTGGCAGTGGCGCTGGCAGGCGGGGTGTCCGGGGTGGGGTCGCCGTCGGGGGGCAGGTCCAGGTACACCAGGGTCTGGGCGCGGCCGTCCGGGTCGGGTTGCAGGCGCAGGTACACGAACCCGCCGGGGGTGCCCAGCCAGTTGAACACGCTGCGCTGCTCGTCGCGGCTGCGCCACACGCCGTACAGGTCGTCTTTCAGGGTGGCGGTCAGGGTCTGGCGGACCTGTTCGGTGGTGCCGGGCGCACCGACGCACTGTTTGCCGGGCGTGCCGATGGTCTCGAAACTGGCCGGGCAGTTGCGCAGCACGCCGTTCAGGGCGGCGGCGGCGCGGGTGGCGGCGCCGGTCAGGTCGGGGGTGCGTGCCTGGGCGTGGGTGCTCAGCAGGGCGGCGAGGGTCAGGGCAGGGACGTTCAGGGGCGTGGAACGCCGGTTCATACTGTCAGTGGTAGCACGTGGAAGCTGACGGACGCTGAGGTGTGCCTGTCGGGTCGCTTCATGCGGGGTCGGTGTGGGGAGGGTGGGCGGCATTTGTGCCCCAGCTCATGCTTTGTTTTGTAAAGCATGGGAGAATGTGGGCATGACCGCCTCCTTCCAGCCCTCCAGCCCCGACAAGATCCGCGTGGACATCTGGTCCGACGTCGCCTGCCCCTGGTGCTACATCGGCAAACGCCGCCTGGAAAGCGCCCTGGCGCAGTTCCCGCAGCGCGACCACGTGGAACTCGTGTGGCATTCCTTCGAACTCGACCCCACCACCCCCGCCGAACACCCCCTGAGCATGCGCGACGGACTGGCCCGCAAGTACGGCCGCAGCGCCGACGAGGCCCAGGGCATGATGGACCACATGACCCGCGTCGCCGCCGACGAGGGCCTGGAATACCACTTTGAACGCGCCCGCATGGGCAACACCTTCCTGGCCCACCAGCTGATCCACCACGCCGCCGCGCACGGCCGCCAGGACGCCATGAAGGAACGCCTGCTGCGCGCCTACATGAGCGAGGGTCAGCTGATGAGCGACCCCGACACCCTGGTCCGCCTGGCCGAGGAGACCGGCCTGGACGGCACCGAGGTCCGCGCCGCGCTGCTCGACGGCCGCCACGCGCACGCCGTCCGCCAGGACGAGGCGCAGGCGCAGGCCCTGGGCATCAGCGGCGTGCCCTTCTTCGTGCTGGGCGGCAAGTACGGCGTCAGCGGCGCGCAGGACCCGCAGACGCTGCTGGGCGCCCTCACGCAGGTCTGGGACGAGACCCACCCCGCACCCCTCCAGATGATCGGCACCGACACCCCCGCCGACGGCTGCGAGGACGGCCAGTGCGCCGTGCCCGCGCAGAACTGAACGCCGGGAAGGCACAGGGCAGCTAGCAGTCAGGGCAGATAGCAGATGGCTCAAGGCAGATGGCAGAGGCGGGAATTCGCCATCTGCCATCTGCTTTCTGCCATCCGCCCCCCTGCTACGCGGGTCCCGGCGTGAGTTTCCCGGTGGGCGCGGCCGTTTCGGTGGGGCGCAGGTCGGGCGAGAGGGGCGGCAGCGTGCCCCCGGCCAGGACGGTCTGCACGTCCTCGCCGGTCAGGCTCTCGCGGGCGACGAGTTCGTCGGTCAGGCGGTGCAGGACGTGCGCGTGCTCGCCAAGCAGGTCCAGCGCCCGCTGGAACTCGCCGTTCAGGATGCGGCTGACCTCGGCGTCGATGGCCTGCGCGGTGTGGTCGCTGTACGCGCCCTGCTGCGGGCCGTACCCCAGGTACGAGCCGCTGTCCTGTTCCAGCGCCAGTTGCCCCACGCTGCTCATGCCCCACTCGGTGACCATGCGCCGCGCGATACCCGTCGCCTGCTGGAAGTCGTTTGCGGCGCCGGTCGTGACCTGCCCGGTGGCGATCTGCTCGGCGGCGTGCCCGGCCAGCGCCACGCAGATGCGGTCCAGCAGCGCGGCGCGGGTGTGGTGCATGCGGTCTTCCGGGGTGTACAGCGCACTGCCCAGGCTGCGGCCGCGCGGCACGATGGTCAGCTTGTGCGCCTTGTCCGCGCCGGGCAGCAGTTGCGCGGCGAGGGCGTGGCCGACCTCGTGGTACGCCGTGACCTTCCGGTCCGCCTCCCGCACCACCAGCGACCGCCGCTCCGGGCCCATCAGCACCCGGTCCCGCGCTTCGTCCACGTCCCGCCCCACGATCCGTGTCCGCCCCGACCGCGCCGCCTGCAACGCCGCCTCGTTCAGCAGGTTCTCCAGGTCCGCCCCCACCATCCCCGCTGTGCGCCGCGCCACCACGCCCAGGTCCACCGATGCGTCCAGGGGTTTCTTGCGCGCGTGAATCCGCAGGATCTGCTCGCGGCCCCGCACGTCCGGCGCGTCCACCACCACCTGCCGGTCGAAGCGTCCCGGACGCAGCAGCGCTGCGTCCAGCACGTCCGGGCGGTTCGTGGCGGCCAGGATGATGACCTCCTGCCCGCTGGAGAAACCGTCCATCTCGACGAGCAGCTGGTTGAGGGTCTGTTCGCGTTCGTCGTTGCCGCCCTGCATGTTCATGCCGCGCTTGCGGCCCACGGCGTCGATCTCGTCGATGAAGACGATGCAGGGGGCGGCCTTGCGGGCCTGTTCGAACAGGTCGCGGACGCGGGCGGCGCCGACGCCGACGAACATCTCGACGAAGTCGCTGCCCGAAATGCTGAAGTAGGGGACCCTCGCTTCACCGGCGACAGCTTTTGCCAGTAAGGTCTTGCCGCTGCCTGGGGGGCCGACGAGGAGGACGCCGTGGGGGATGCGGGCGCCGAGCTGGTGGTACTTCTCGGGGTGGCGGAGGAAATCGACGACTTCCTGAAGATCCTGCTTGGCCTCGTCGCAACCGGCGACGTCGGTGAAGTTGAGTTTGATCTGCCCCTCGCTGATCACGGCCGCCTTCGACTTCCCGAAATTCCCGGTGGCATCCGTGCCGCCGCTCTGGCGTCCGCGCATCAGCAGGACGATCAGGCCGCCGATCAGCGCGACGGTCAGGACCACGCTCAGGATGCCCAGCACGCTCAGCCGTGACGGCGCGACGTACGAGACGGTCACGCCCGAACGCTGCAACGCCTCCAGGTTCAGGGCCGGGTCGGCGGCCAGCGTGCGGGTGCGGTACCGGCGGCCGTCCTGCAACTGCCCGCTGAGCTGCGCGGTGCCGTTCTGGTACGCGATCACGGCGCTGCTGACCTGCCCGCCGTTCAGGGCGGCCGTGAAGTCCGTGAGGTTCAGTTCGTCACCCTGCTCGCGCGGCAGGCTCAGGCCCACCACGACCAGCAGCAGCGCCGCGATGCCCAGACCCCACAGCCACGCCGGCCGTTTCATGCGCGCCCCGCACCGGCCAGGGTCGCACCGGCCAGGGTGGTCAGGGTCACGCCGGACATGCCTTCACCCGTCACGCCGCTCTCGTTCATGCCCCAGTGTATGCCCCTCCCCTGCCCGGCGATTGAAAGCGCACACCCCCACCACCCCCGCCGCCGGGCTTGCCCATGACCCCGCAGCTCCGTACCCCGCAGCTCTGTACGGCGCACCCATGTTCCCTTGAGGGTACGGTCAGAAAAGACCAACAAGGTCACTGCATGAAGATTCCGGTCAGGCCGGGCAGGCATACTCGGCGGATGCGGTTTTCACGGTCTTCCCTGCTCGCGTTCCCCCGTTCTCCCCGACGATCCCGTCTGCTGCCACTCCTGGCCCTGCTGACCCCCACCCTGACCCCCGCCGCACCAGCTGCGGGGGTGCTGGCCGGACTGGGCGCGGCCGGACTGGTCAGCGTGCTGGGGGAGGCGCGGGCCGCGCAGCCCATGCTCGGCTCGGTGCAACTGACCTTCACGCTGGACCAGACGGGCGCGTTCGTGAACGGCACCCCGGTCACGCTACAGAGCCCGCCCCGCCTGATCGGGGGGCGCACCATGCTGCCCCTGCGCGAGGCGGCGGACCTGCTGGGGCAACCGCTGCTGGGCAGCGGCACCCAGCTGCAACTGGCGCGCCTGAGCGTGGATGTCCGCCAGAACAGCGCCTCGCTGAGCGGGCAGGCGCAACCCGCCGGGACGGTCGCCAGCGTGGGCACCACCCTGTACGTCAGCGTCCGCACGCTGGCCGACGCCCTGAACGCCAACCTGAGCACCGACGACCGCAGCTTCACGCTGACCGCCCTGCGCGACGGCGGCAACCCCCTGAGCCCGCAGGCGCGATTCAGTACCGACAAGAGCGTGTACGCGCCGGGCGAGCGGGTCGTGTACACCGAGTACCCCTTCGACCCGGACGGCGCGGACATCACCGCGCGCCGCTGGACCGGCCGGCAGGACGCGTACTTTCAGCCCGGCACGTACACGGTCGGGCTGACCGTCACGAACAGCCGGGGCCTTCAGAGCCAGCCGTTCACGCGCACCATCCGCGTGGAAGGCACGCCCGCCGACAGTCCGCTGACGTACGCCCTGAAGTACGCGCAGCCCGGCGACGCCTTCCCGGACCCGCAGATCCTGAACTACCCGTCGGCGACGCCCGTCACCGTGGACGGCCCGAACTACCCGCTGCTGTTCAGCGACAGTCCCGAGGTACCCACCCAGAGCGGCATCCTGTACCAGGACAGCGTGCAGGGGCGCGCGCGGCTGCTGGCGTACCACCTGAACGGCCTGGGCCGCCCGGCGCGCCTGTACGTCATGGCCCGCAACCTCGAATCCCGCGCCGTGGAAGTCCGCAGCGAACGCCTGGGCGAGACGGCCCCCACCCGCATCGAGGGCATCCTGGGGCAGGTGACGCTCATGGAGTACTTCGCGTCCAGCGGCGGCACCACCCTGAGCCTGATGCCGGGGCAGTCGGCCGCCGTGTACGCCAGCCCCACCCTTAGCGCCGGGAGCGGCGTGAACGTCATGCAGGACCTGACCACCTCGGGCCGCGTGGAACTGACCTTCCTGATGCTGGAAGACAGCCTGCCGCCCACCGGGCAGGTCGCGCAGCAACTCCCGTACCTGCAACCCGACGGGCGGCACGTGCGCGGCACCTTCCCGGACGCCGTGCGGCACCTGCGCGTGAACCTGAGCAGCCTGCCCACCCGCATCGTGATCGGGGACGGACAGGTGGACCCCGCCATCGTGGGCACCGACGCCCTGACCCGCCAGAGCGTGCGCCTGAGCGGCAACTACGGCGTACTGTACGACCTGGAAGTGAACGGCGCGGCCGGCACCGCCGTGGCACTCAGCCCGCGCGGCGGCCTGTACCGGGGCGCCATGAACGTGCAGGACGGCCCCATCACGCAGACCATCAAGTTACCCCGCAGCGGCAACGCCCTGAAACCCGACGAGCCCGTCATGCTGTGGCGCGCGCAGAGCGACCGCCTGAACATCGATTTCGTGCCGGCCAGCGGCAGCAACCTGCCGATCAGCCTGGTGTTCTACCGCGCCCGGACCCTCAGCGGATTCGGCGGACTGATCAAGACCTACCAGCCGTAAGCGGCACCACCCGGACGGGGGACACAGCCACACCCGGCGCCTGTGTCCCCCGTCCCGTTGCTGCACCGGGGGTCAGCCTGCGCCATAGACTGCGCGGCAGATGAAGACGCCCTTCACATTCACGCGCCCACAGCCCGGCCGCCCGGCATGGCCGCGTTCCCTGCGGCACGGCGCCCTGGGCGCGGCCCTGACCGTGACCCTGACCGCCTGCCCGGCCACGCCGATCACGGACACCGGCACGACCACCGGCGCGGCTCCCGGCAACCCTGGCCCCACCGTCAGCACCGGCACGCCCCCCTGCCCCCTGACGCCCGCCGCGTGGGCCGCCATCGAGGCGCCGGGGAACTCGGCGGCGCGCGTGTGGGACGAACTGGCCCTGAACGCCATCCGCAGCGTGCTGCCGCAACCCACCGCGCACGCCCGTAACCTCTTTCACCTGTCCGCTGCCATGTACGACACCTGGGCCGCCTTCGACCCCACCGCGCAGGGCGTGTTCGTTCAGGAAACCCACCAGGGCACGCCCGCGCAGGTCGAACAGGCCCTGAACCGCGCCGCGCACCGCGTCCTGCGCGCCCGGTACGCGGGGATCGTCCCGGCGCTCGGCACCTGCTTCGACGACCGCCTGCGGCACCTGGGCCTGGACCCCGCCGACACCGGCACGCAGGGGAACACACCCGCCGCGACCGGCAACCGCATCGCGCAGGCCGTCCTGGACGCCGCCCGCACGGACGGCGCGAACGAGGGGCAGGGGTACGCCGACACCACCGGCTACCGCGCCGTGAACGGGCCGCTGCGCCCCGAGATTCCCGGCGCGACCCCCAGCAACCCCGACCGCTGGCAACCGCTGCTGCTGAAAGAACCGTTCACGCAGAACGGCATTCCCCTCAGCGGCCCGCAGACCTTCATGGGCGCCCAGTGGGGGAACGTGAAACCCTTCGCCATGACCCGCCAGGGCCGCTTCTATCACGACCCGGGCGCCTTCCCCAGCATCAGCGACCCACTCATGGCGGCCCGCTGGGTGCCGGACCTGCTGCGGCGGCAGGCCCAGCTGGACCCCGCCCGGCCCGACATGACCGACCTGTCCCCCGCCGTGACCGGCAACAACCCCCTGGGCACCAACGACGGGCGCGGGCACCCCGTGAACCCCGTCACCGGGCAACCGTACGCGCCGAACCCCACGAAACTCGCGGATTACGGGCGGGTCATCGCGGAATTCTGGGCGGACGGCCCGCGCGCCGAGACGCCCCCCGGCCACTGGAACGTCCTGGCGAACGCCGTCAGTGACGACCCCCGCCTCGCCCACCGGCTGGGCGGTCAGGGGCCAGCGCTGCCCCGCCTGGAATGGGACGTGAAACTGTACCTGGCCCTGAACGCCGCCATGCACGACGCCGCCATCGCCGCCTGGGACGTGAAACGGCAGGCGGATTCCGCGCGGCCCATCACGCTGGTGCGCGTCCTGGCCGCCCGGCAGGCCCTCCCCGACGAGGCAGGCGTGACCGAGGAACGCGGCGGGAAACTGCTCGTGCGGGCCTTCAACCCCGCCGGGGGCTTCAGCTGGCGCGACCCGGCCGACTGGATTCCGTACCAGACGGCCGTGTTCGTCAGTCCTGCCTTCCCCGGCTTCGTGTCCGGGCACTCCACGTTCAGCCGCGCGGCCGCCAGCGTCCTGACTGACCTGACCGGCAGCGGCTTCTTCCCCGGCGGCCTGTACGAGATGACGGCCGCGCCCGGCTTCATCCGCAGCGACTCCAGTACCAACGACGCGCCCGTGCACCTGCAATGGGCCACGTACGCCGACGCCGCCGATCAGGCCGGGCAGTCCCGCATCTGGGGCGGCATTCACATCGAACCCGACGACCTCGCCGGGCGGCGCATCGGACACGAGGTCGGGCTGGACGCCGTGGCCCTGGCCCGGAAGTACTTTGCCGGACAGGCACCCTGACCGGGGCAGCGCCGTGAACGGCTGACGGGTCACGGCTGACTGGTAACGAAAAACCCCCGCCGGAGCGGGGGCACGTGACGTACGTCCAAAGTGCGGTTCAGTCGTCGTTCTCGGCGTTCTTGCCGCGTTTGTACGGGCCTTTCTCGTTCCACTTGAGGCGCACGGGAATCCCGGCGAGTTGCAGGTCCTCGCGGATGCGGTTCTGCAGGAAGCCCTCGTAGGCGCGGGTGACGAAGTCGGCGCGGTTGCAGAAGATCGCAAACGTGGGGGGCGCGGTTTCGACCTGGGTCATGAAGTACATCTTGAGTTTCTTGCCGTGGAAGTTCGGGACGCTCTGACGCATCTGCCAGACGCCCAGCCAGCGGTTCAGTTCGCTGGTGGGGATGCGGCTCTGCCATTTCTCGTGGAGTTTCATGGCTTCGGCCAGCATCTCGTGAATGCCGTACTCGTTGATGGCGCTGGTGTACACGCGGGGCGCGTAGCTGATGTGGTGGAGTTTCTGGTTCAGGTCCTTCTCGGTGGCCTTGAGGTCCGCGTCGGGCACGAGGTCCCACTTGTTCACGATGACGATCACGGGTTTGCCGCTGTCGTACGCGATGTTCGCGAGTTTCAGTTCGTGGTCGCCCAGATCCCCGGCGTTCACGACCAGCCAGATCAGGTCGCTGCGGCCGATGGCGGCCTGCGAACGCTGGATGGCGTAGTCCTCGACGGCCGTGTCGGGTTTCTTGCGGATGCCGGCGGTATCGACCAGCACGAAACGCTGACCGCCGTAGTCCCACTCGACGTCCAGGGAGTCGCGGGTGGTGCCGGGCATGTCGGCGACGATGGCGCGGTCAGTCTGCGTGATGGCGTTCAGCAGGCTGCTCTTGCCGACGTTCGGGCGGCCGATCAGGGAAATGCGGATGGGCGCGATTTCCGGGACGTCCTCGGTGTCCTCGGGCATGTGCTCCATGACGCGGTCAAGCAGATCGTCCAGGCCGCGCGCGTGTTCGGCGCTGATGGCGACGGGTTCCCCGAAGCCCAGGCCCCACAGTTCGGCCATGTAGACCTCGTGCTTGGGGCTGTCGATCTTGTTCGCGGCAATGATGACGGGTTTGCCCAGGCGGCGCAGCCAGTCGGTGACCTCGTAATCGGCGGCCGAGAGGCCCTCGCGGGGGTCGAGGACGAAGATGACGGCCTGCGCGCCTTCCATGGCCCACTCGGCTTTCTCGCGGATGGCGTCTTCCCACTCGTCGCCGCTCCAGAGGCCGCCGGTGTCGATCAGGGTGATGCGGTGGTTCTGGTGCAGCATCAGGCCTTCCTTGGCGTCGCGGGTGACGCCGGGAAGGTCGGCCACGACGGCCTCGCGGCGGCCGATGAGGCGGTTGAACAGGCTGGATTTGCCGACGTTGGGTCGGCCTACGATGGCGACTTTATGCATGTGGACGCTCCTTGTACGGTGTCGGTTCCGCCCCGGGCGCCTGGGGGGTTCCGCCGATTGTCCGCCGCCCCCACTGGGCGGCCCGGACCACAGACTTTCCAGTATACAGACTGGCGACCTTTCTCCCAGACGGCACGTCACGATTCGCAGGGGGGGGTGCATGGGGCCGCAGGCCTGCCGATGTACCCGGGTGCGTCCCGGACAGCGTTTTCCCGGTGGCCTGCATGGATTTGACAGGCCCTGCATTCCGCGCTATCTTCTAGGAATAACCGCCCACGAGGCGGGTTTTTTGTTTGGCTCTTCCTGGATTCCAGGGAGCTGAGGGTGCTCTGATAAACTATCAGCATGCTGAGCT